>CAXSEK010000030.1:0-11781 GCA_964235625.1 uncultured Acetobacteraceae bacterium | reverse complement strand
GGAGCGCCGCACCGACCGCGGCCAGGACGATGAACAGCGGCGCCGAGAGGTAGTGCGCGATACCCTGGCCGAGATGCACGAGGGAGGCGAGCTTCAGCCCCTCCGCGCGCAGCACGCCGAAATGCTGCAGGTTGCCCTGGCACCAGCGGCGGTCACGGTCGAGGTGGTCGAGCAGGTTGGTCGGCGTCTCCTCCCACGAGCCGCCATGCCGGCCGCCGGGCCCGTCCGGGAGCATCCAGACGTCCCAGCCGGCGCGCAACAGCAGCGCCGCCTCCACCGTGTCGTGGCACAGGATCTCGCCGCCGAGCGGCGCGCGGCCAGGCAGGGTCGGCAGCCCGCAATGCCCGGCGAAGGCGGCGATGCGGATGATGGCGTTGTGGCCCCAGTAGCTGCCGCGCGGCCCCTGCCACCACGCGACGCCGCGGGCCAGCAGGGGGCCGTGCAGGCGGGCGGCAAATTGCTGCATGCGGGCGAACAGGGTGGCGCGGCCGACCGGGTAGCACATGGACTGGATCAGCCCGGCATTCGGGTTGGCCTCCATCGCACCCACCAGCCGGCCGATCGCCGCACCGGTCATCAGGCTGTCGGCGTCCAGCACGGCCATGAAGTCGTACTCGGCGCCCCAGCGGCCGATGAACTCGGCGATGTTGCCCGTCTTGCGCCCGGCATTGCTGACCCGGCGGCGGTAGTGGATGGCAGGCCCGTCCGCGGGCATCTGCGCGAGGAGGCGCCGGTAAGCCTGCTCCTCCGCCGCGGCGCCGGTGGCGGAGCGCGTGTCGCTCAGCACGAACAGGTCGGCCGTGCCGAGCCGCTCGCTCGCCAGCGAACGGGCGATCACCCCGGCGGCGGCGAACACGCGGGTCGCGTCCTCTTCGTAGACCGGCAGCAGCACGGCGGTGCGGGCGCGGCCGGTGGGCGGCAGCAGCACCGGGCCGGCGACGCGGCGCCCGGCGCGCTGCCACAAGGCCACCAGCGCACCCAGCACGGCGCTCCAGGAGGACAGGGCCAGCAGACCCACGTTGACCGCCACTGCGCCGGCGTAGAGCAGGCGGGCGCCGCCGGTGAGCGGCATGGCCCGCAGCGCGAGGGCCAGGGCGGCCAGCGTCAGGAAGGCGACCGGGCCGAGGAAGCAGAGGTGGCGCAGCCACGGCTCGGGCGTCGGCTGGCGGGCCGCAGTGATGTCGGGCATGGCGGCGAGGGTTTTGGGCGAGAGATGCATGGTTGGCCTCGGCTGGGATGGCGCGCCGCTTGTCGGGCGGCGCTTCCAGCATCAAGGCCGGCCAGTGCGTCGAACTTGGGTCGGCTTTGTGTCGGATTTTGGTTTCGGGCACGTCCCCGATCTCCGTGCACCTGTGTCTCCTGCGCGTCGAAAAACGCTAGAAAGCTCTGGAGTAACGCGGGCGTCTGGCGTCTAACGGCTAGCGTTTGTTGGGGAGCTTCGCCGTCCGGTGTCAACGACTGCCAAACCTTCGCTGCGGATCAAGGGCCGGTCCTTCGTCGCCCTGGTTTTGATGCCGGAGGCGCCGGTCGAGGAGTGGCTGGAGGCGCTGTGGGCGCAGATGGCGCGCTCGCCGACCTTTTTCGCCGGGCGCCCGGTGATCGTGGACCTGTCGGGGCTGGCGGGGCAGGAGGCGGGGTTCGAGGCCTTGGTCGGCACGCTCGAGAAGCGGGACATCCGGATCATCGGCGTGGAGGGTGCCGCCTCCGGCTGGACCGACAGCGAGGTGTGGGGCCGCCCGCCGATCGCCACCAACGGGCGCGCCGACCGCTTCATGGAGATCATCGAGGAGATCCCCGAGCCGCCGGAGCCCACCTCTCTAGTGCTGCCCGGGCCGATCCGGTCGGGCCAAACCGTGTTCTTTGAGAAGGGGGACGTGACCGTGCTGGGCTCGGTGGCGTCCGGGGCGGAGGTGATCGCGGGCGGATCGATCCACGTATATGGCACGCTACGGGGCCGGGCGATCGCGGGCTTCACCCAACCCACGGCCGGCGTGTTCGCTCGCCGGAACGAGGCGGAGCTGATCGCGATCAACGGCATCTACAAGGTGGCGGACGACATGAACCCGCTGCTGCGTGGTAAGCCGGTGCACGCGACGCTGGATGGCGACTCGGTCGTTATCGTCTCGATGCCCGATTGACGATGGTTTCAAAGATGCGGAGGACTTAGGATATGGCGGAGGTGCTGGTCGTAACATCCGGCAAGGGCGGGGTAGGGAAGACGACGTCCACCGCCTCGCTCGGAGTCGCGTTGGCGCAATCCGGGCAGAAGGTGGTCATCGTCGATTTCGACGTGGGGCTGCGCAACCTGGACCTGATCATGGGCGCGGAACGCCGGGTCGTGTTCGACCTGATCAACGTGGTGCAGGGTGACGCCAAGCTGGCCCAGGCGCTGATTAGGGACAAGCGGGTGGACACGCTCTCGCTGCTGGCGGCGTCGCAGACCCGCGACAAGGACGCGCTGAACGAGGACGGCGTGCAGCGCGTGGTGGGCGAGCTACGCGAGAAGTTCGACTGGGTGATCTGCGACAGCCCGGCCGGGATCGAGAAGGGGGCGGCGCTGGCGATGCGCTTCGCCGACCGCGCGATCGTGGTGACCAATCCGGAAGTGTCGTCCGTGCGCGACTCGGACCGCATTATCGGCCTGCTGGACAGCAAGACACTGAAGGCGGAGCAGGGGGGGCGGATGGAGAAGCACCTGCTGCTCACCCGGTTCGACCCGGTGCGGGCCGAGCGCGGCGACATGCTGAAGGTGGACGACGTGCTGGAGATCCTATCGATTCCACTGCTGGGGATCATCCCGGACAGTGAGGAGGTGCTCAAGGCATCCAACCTCGGCTCGCCGGTGACGCTGAGCAGCCCGCTGAGTCCGCCGGCCCGCGCCTACACCGATGCGGCGAAGCGGCTGATGGGGCAGACGGTGCCGATGACGATCCACGGCGAGAAAAGCGGCCTGCTCGGCCGGCTGTTCGGGAGGCGGGTGGCATGAGCTTCTTCGGCCTGTTCGCAAAGCGCAGCACGGCGCCGGTGGCGCGCGACCGGCTGCAGATCCTGTTGCAACACGAGCGCGCGTTCGTCGGTGGCAATGACCTCGCAGCGACCCTGCAGGAGGAGATCCTGAAGGTGATCGCCAAGCACGTCGCGATCGACCGGGACAAGGTGCGGGTGAATCTGGAGCGGGGCGACTCGGTCTCCACACTGGCGATCGACGTAGAGATGCCCGAGGAGCTGCAGACGGGTGGCAAGCGCGCCATGTCGTGAGCAGAAGCACTGTCATGCCAGGGCTTGACCCTGGTATCCACGGGGTTTGCTAGAAGACGTCGAACGTGCCGGGTCGCAGGACCGTGCGACACGGCGTCGGCCTGCATGGATCCGTCGACGTCGTTACCAGGGTCAAGCCCTGGCATGACGATGATCGATAAGTAGCGAAGAGCGGCAACCGCCGCGACTTTCAGCCGCCCTTCGGGTCGACCGTTAGAGGCAACGGCACCCAGCGCAGGCCGTCGCTGTTCTGCACCAGCATCAAGACTGTCTTGCGGCTCATCTTGCGATACTTGTCGACCCGGTCCTGCACGTCCTGCGGGGACGTGACTGTCTCCTGCTGCACCTCGACGACCACGTCACCGGCCTTGATGCCGCGCCCGGCAGCGGCGCCGTTATTGGTGACGTCCGTCACGACGACGCCCTTCTGATCGGCCGAGAGCGAATATTTCGTGCGCAGGTCATCCGTGATCGCCGATGCCTTCATGCCAAGTCCGGAGATTGTGACGGGTACGTTGGTGGGCCTCGGAGCCGGCGCCGTGGTGGTGGCGCTGGCCTGCTGCACATCATCCGGCAGCTCGGCAATGGAGGCCTGCACCGTCACCTCCTTGCCGTCCCGCCACAGCACGACGGGGACGTCCTTGCCGATCTCCGTCTCGGCAACGACACGGGGAAGGGCGTGCATATCCTTCACCTCGCTGTTGTTGAACTTCAGGATCACGTCGCCGCCGTGGATCTGCGCCTTCGCAGCCGGGCCACCGTCGGTCACGCTGGCAACCATCGCGCCGTGGGCCGGATGCAGGTTCAGGCCGTCGGCGATGTCCGGCGTCACTTGCTGGATCTGCACGCCGATCCAGCCACGCTTGGCGTGGCCGAAATCCTTGAGCTGCGCCACCACCTGCTTGGCCATGTTCGCGGGGATGGAGAAGCCAATGCCGATCGAGCCGCCGGAGGGCGAGTAGATCGCCGTGTTGATGCCGATGACCTGGCCGTCCATATTGAACAGCGGGCCGCCCGAGTTGCCGCGGTTGATTGCGGCATCGGTCTGGATGAAGTCGTCGTACGGGCCCTGATGGATGTCCCGCCCGCGGGCACTGACGATGCCCGCCGTCACCGAGCCGCCTAGACCGAACGGGTTGCCGATCGCGAGCACCCAGTCTCCCACCCGCGCCCCGTCGCTGTCGGCCCAGGGGACGAACGGCAACGGCTTGTCGCTCTCTACCTTCAGCAACGCCACGTCTGACCGGTCGTCGTGGCCGATCAGCTTCGCCTTGAGGGAGGTGCCGTCGTGCAGGGTGACGGTGATCTCGTCCGCGTTCTCGATGACGTGGTTGTTGGTGACGATGTAGCCAGTTGGGTCGATGATGAAGCCGGAGCCCAGCGCGGTGCCGCGGCGCGGTGCGTCCCCACCGCCATTGTCGCCGCCCTTGGGCGCGCCATGGCGCTCCATGAAATCGTGGAAGAACTGCTCGAACGGCGAGCCCTGTGGGAATTGTGGCTCATCCGGGTCGGGCCGATCGGCCTTCGCCTGGATCATCTGCTGGGAGGAGATGTTGACCACCGCCGGCGCCAGCGTCGCAGAGAGGTCGGCAAAGCTGTCCGGGGCACCGCGCGCCTGGGCCGGAGCGGGTAAGACCAACGGAGCCAACAAGACGGCGGGCAACATCACCGGGGTCAGGGCGGTAGCCAGCGCCGCAGCGCGCAGGGAAAGCAGGCGCATGGTGTTCAATCCTTGGTCGGATGGGCGATGATGCTCACGCGTGCACCGCGGGGCAAATCAACAGGTAGGTGGTCGGTAGGCATTTCAAACGGGTTCTACGGCGCGGGTGTTGCTGGAGCATCTTTCAGCAACTTGAAGAAATCATTATCCGTCGAGATCACCAGCCGCGACTGCCCGCCTGCGAAGCCGTCCCGGTAGGCCTGCAAGGTGCGCCAGACGGAGAAGAAGTGCGGGTCCTGGTTGAACGCGGCGGCGTAGGTCGCAATTGCGGCGGCTTCGCCCTGACCGCGCAGGCTGTCGGACGTCGCCCGCGCGTCGGCCAGCAACACCGTGCGGTCGCGGTCGGCGTCGGCCTTGATCTTGGCGGAGGCTTCTGCGCCCTCGGCCCTTGCCTGCTTGGCGGCGCGCTGCCGCTCGGACTGCATGCGGCTCAGGATCGCCTGGGTGTTGCCCTGCGGCAGGTCGGCGCGGCGGATTCGCACATCCTCGATCGACACGCCGAAGCCGCGCATCTCCGTGTTCACCTGGTTGCGGATCAGCTCCATGATGTGTGCACGATCGGTCGACAGTACGGCGGGCAGCGACTCGTTGCCCAGCACGCGGCGCAGCGCCGACGTCACCACCGGTTCCAGCCGGGCGTAGATCGAGCCCTCCTGCGCGCCGACGGATTGGTACACCTGCAGCGGGTCGATGATGTGGAAGCGGGTGAAGCTGTCCACGATCAGCCGCCTCTGGTCGCTCAGGATCACCTCCTCGCCGGGGCTCGTGAAGTCGAGCAGCCGCTTGTCGAAGGGGATCACCGTCTGAATGAACGGGACCTTCACGTGTAGCCCGGGTTGCGTGATGATCCGGATCGGTTGGCCGAACTGGGTGATCAAAACCTGGCTGGTCTGGTCCACGGTGAACAGGGATGACAGCGCCGCGAAGACGATGACGAGCACGGCCAGGGTGGCCCCGATGGCGGAGTTGCGCATCATGGCGCGGCCCTCGGAGCTGCGGGCACCGTGCTGGCGGCTGCGGCACCCAGGGTCAGCAACGGCAACGGCTGCTGCACGTCGCGGCCCAGCACCGTGGTCGGCGTCTTGGACACCACCGCCTGCATCGTCTCGATATACAGGCGGCGCAATGTCACATCCTTGGCGGCCTGGTAGGCCTTGAAGATGCTGTCGAAGCCCTGCGCCTCGCCCTTCGCCTGGGCGATGCTGGCCTGGCGGGCGCCGTCGGCCTCGGCGACCAGGGCCGCGGCGTCACCGCGGGCGCGCGGGATGATGTCATTGCGATATGCTTCGGCCTGGTTGCGCGCCGTTTCGGCGTCCGTGTTGGCGCGCTGCACGTCCCGGAAGCTCTCGATCACCTCGGCCGGCGGATCGACCTTCTGCAGCTGCAGCTGGGTGATCTGGATGCCCGTCTTGTACTGATCCAGGATCGCCTGCATGCCGGTCAGCGTGTCCTGCTCGATCTTGGCGCGCGCCTCGGTCAGCGCCGGCTGGATCGGCGTGTGCCCGATCACCTCGCGCATCACGCTCTCCGCCACCTGCTTCACGGTGTCGTCGGGGTCGCGGGTGTTGAACAAGTAGTCGCCAGCATCGCGCACCCGCCAGAACACGGCGAAGTCGATGTCGATGATGTTCTCGTCGCCGGTCAGCATCAGGCTCTCGGCGGGGTTGCTCTGCCCTCCGCCCGGTGCGTTGTCATACACCACACCGCGCGCAGTCATGCGGGCGTTGACACTGGTGTTGGCGGTGAAGCCAACGGGTGTGCGGTTGATGCGGGTGACGGCAGGGGTCAGCGCTGCCTCGACCGGCCAGGGGATGTGGTAGTTCAGGCCGGGCAGGGCGGTGCGGTTGAAGGCGCCGAAGCGCAGCACCACGCCCTGCTCGTCCGGCTGCACGCGGTAGAAGCCGGTGGCAAGCCAAACTGCCACGGCCAGCAGCACGAGCAACAGCACGCCGCGCCCGCCGGCGCGGGGGAAGCCGGCGCCGCGCCGTGGCCCGCCGCCGGGGATCATGCCGCGCAGCCCGGCATTGATCCGCGCAATGACCTGGTCGAGGTCAGGCAACTGGCCGCCAGGGCCGCTGCCGCCGCTATCGCCACCGCCGCCCCACGGGCCACGGTTCGGCGGCTTGCCGTTCCCGCCGCCGGAGCGGCCACCGGGCGGGCCCCATGGCCCGGGGGTCGGGTCGTTGCCGCCTGAATTCCAAGGCATTGCTTGCCGCGCTCCTAGATCGTTCGGCCGGACGGCGTTGGCATCGCTGCATCCGTGCGCCATATCGGCGTCACTTACCGTCACCCGACGGGGCTACGCGTATAATGACGGTACATAGGGGGTTTGCAAGTTGGCCGAGAACGGACGCCGGGCCGAAATGACCGAGGCTGAATTACGACAGGCCTTGCGCGCCGTGCAGGACCCGGCATCGGGCCGCGACATCATCAGCGCGGGGCTGGTCGAGGGCATCACGGTGCGCGACGGGATGGTCCACCTGGCCCTGCTGGCCGACCGTAAGACGGCCGGCGCCATGGAGGGCGTTCGGGCCCGGGCGCAGGCCTTGCTGGCCGGATTGCCCGGCGTGCTGAACGTCTCCGCCGTGCTGACCGCGCACCGCCAGGCCGCCGCCGAGCCGGCGCCGGCCGCCCCTGCCGAGTTGCTGCCTGGCGTGAAGCACATCGTGGCCGTTGCTTCCGGCAAAGGCGGCGTGGGCAAGAGCACCACGGCGGTCAATCTCGCGGTGGCGCTGGCACGGGCGGGCCACCGGGTCGGCCTGCTGGACGCCGATATCTATGGTCCCAGCCTGCCGCAGATGCTGGGCGTGCACCGCAAGCCGGACATGAAGGGCGAGCGCATGGTCCCGCTCGAGACATGGGGGGTGCGCTGGCTGTCGATCGGCCTGCTGGTGGATCCGGAGACGGCGATGGTGTGGCGCGGCCCGATGGTGATGGGCGCGCTCACCCAACTGCTGGGCCAGGTAGAGTGGGGCACGCTGGACGTGATGATCCTGGACATGCCGCCGGGAACGGGGGACGCCCAGTTGACCATCGCGCAAAAGCTGAAGCTGGCGGGCGCGCTGATCGTCTCCACCCCGCAGGACGTGGCGTTGGCCGATGCGCGGCGTGGCGTGCGGATGTTCGAGAAGACCCAGGTGCCGGTGCTCGGGCTGGTCGAGAACATGAGCTATTATTGCTGCCCGGCCTGCGGCCACCGCGCCGAGCTGTTCGGCCATGGCGGCGCACGCTGGGAGGCGGCGCGGCTGGGCGTCGAGTTCCTGGGCGAAATCCCGCTGCTGTTGGATATCCGCGAGAGCGGCGATGCGGGGCGGCCGGTCGCTGCGGCGGCGCCGGAGAGCGAGGCGGGCAAGGCCTATGCGGTGCTGGCGGGCAAGTTGTGGGCGAAGCTGGCGACACCGGCGAATGCCGGGCCGCGGATCGTGTTCGAGTGACTTGGTCTCTGCTGTCCGGCTTGAACGTCGCGTTGCCCTGTTCTCGCTTCCCGAGAGGATAGACGCGTAGCATCTGCCTCTTTCCTCTCCCGTCCTTCACGGGAGAGGGTCGCGGTGAGGGCCGGACGCGCCCATCCTCTCCAGCGATCACCGGATCCCAAGCTCCCCAACCCGCCCTCTCCCAGAAGAGGGAGAGGGAGACGTCCGATGCGATACCTGGCCTCACGGGGAGGTGTGGTCGATCGGCATGAACTCCTGCAGCGCCTTCATCTGCGGGCTATCTGGCCGCTCGATCGCGAGGGGGTAGCCGGCGGGCCACCAGGGGCCGCCGCCCCAGATCGCGGCACCCTGCCATACACCGCCATGCGCCTGCACGAACGCCAGCTGGTTGCGCATGGCGGTGATGCTGTCGGCGTTCGCGCCGGCGCCGAATTCGGCCAGGAACAGGCGGTGGCCGCCCGCTTCAGCCCAGGCGGTGATGCGTTGCAGACGCTCCGCGCCGATGGTGGGGGAGATTGGGACGGCGCTCTCCCCGCTCGCATCGGCGTCGTTATACTGGTGGATCTCGAAGGCGAAATTGTCCGCCGGGTCCCTCACGTGGTCGGCGAACAGGGCGGCGTTGCCGCGGCTCAGCCAGGTTGCCCCCGCCGAGTAGTACGTGCCGGGGACCAGGATCTCCTGCCGGGCGCCGCTGGTGCGGATGGCGTCGATCGCGGCCTGGGCGGAGTGCAGCCAATCCGCCGGCGCCTGGTCATGCGGCTCGTTCATCAGACCGTAGAACACGGTGGGCCAGGACCGGTAATGCGCTGCGACCCGGCGCCACAGGTCGGCGAAGGCGCTGTCCGGCGTGTCGGTGCCGATCAGGCCGCCGTAGCCGTAGCCCTGGTTCGCCGGCTCCACGATCACGGTGATGCCTTTGTCGGCCGCCGCGCGCACCACGGCGTCCAACCTGGCCAGGTAGGCGGTGTCCAGCATGCCGCCCGCAGCCGGCTGCAGGCGCTCCCACGCGAAAGGCAGGCGGACGATGTTGAAGCCGGCGGTCGCGGCGGCGTCGATCTCCGCCCGGGTCGGGAAGATGTAGTCGGTGCCGAGCCTGCCCGGGGCATAGCGGTGGCGGAACCCGTCCGGCACGCCGAACTCGGCACCGGACAAGTTCACGCCGAGAAACTGCAGCCGCCCCGGCGCCGGTGCAGCCGCCGGGCACAAGCCGAGCGCCATGGCCGCGAGCAGCCAGGCGAAGCGCCATCGGGGAAGGGGGCGGGGCACGATCGTGAGCCCGGTGCGCTCAGCCCAGCGCCGCGATCGACTGCGCCAACCGCACGTCGCGCGTCGTCAGCCCGCCGGCATCGTGGGTCGTGAGCGCGATGTCCACGCGGTTGTAGACGTTGGACCACTCCGGATGGTGGTCCTGCGCCTCGGCCAGCAAGGCCACGCGGGACATGAAGGCCCAGGCCGCGCTGAAATCGGCGAAGCGGTAGGACCGGCGTAGCTTGTCCTCACTCACCGACCAGCCGGGCAGTGTGGTGGCGAGGGCCGCGATCTCGGGTGGGGAGAGCCGACCGATCGTCATGCCGCGCAGGGTGCGCACTGCCGGTAGAATTGTCTATGCTGCCGGATGTCCCTCATCCCGCCGTCCCTCGACGACATCGTCACCCTCGCGGAGCGCTCGCTTGCCTCCATCCCCGACCGGTTCACCCAGCACGCACGGCGCATCGCTATCGTGGTGGAGGAGATGGCGGATGACGAGACGCTGGACGCGATGGGCATCGAGAGCGGTTACGACCTGACGGGGCTTTATCGCGGCATTCCGATGCACCTGGCCATGGCGAGCGAACCGGCACACGAGCCGGACATGATCCTGCTTTACCGCGAGCCGATCCTGCTGGAGTGGATCGAGACGGGGGAGGACCTCGGCAAGCTGGTCCACAACGTGCTCGTGCACGAGTTGGCGCACCATTTCGGCTTTACCGACACCGACATCGCGGTTCTGGAACAGTCGTAGCTCGCTGCGGCCGGGCGCCTGGGCTTCCTCCGTTCGGTCGGCAACGGCTTCGGTGTCGCGCTACGCGGCTTGCGGTTTTTCTGCCAGTCCAAGGCAGGAAGGCACATGGCAGGACGGTGATGGCCCTATGCGATGATCGGCCTGGGCTTCCGCGGCGGCTTGACCACGGGGGCCGGCGTCTTGTCCGGGTGGCCGCACCAGGGCGCCGCGGGGCAGCGCCAGCACTCGGGCGTGCGTGCCTTGCACACGTATCGCCCGTGCAGGATCAGCCAGTGATGCGCCGGCCGCAGCATGTCGGGCGGGATGCGGCGGACCAGGCTGTCCTCCACCGCCCGCACCGTCTTGCCCGGCGCCAATCCGGTGCGGTTGCCGAGCCGGAAGACGTGGGTGTCCACCGCCATCGCACTCTCCCCGAACGCCACGTTGAGCACGACGTTGGCGGTCTTGCGCCCCACGCCGGGCAGCGCCTCCAGCGCTTCCCGCTTGGCCGGGACCACGCCGCCGTGCTCGTCCACGAGGATGCGGCTGAGGGCGGCCACGTTCTTCGCCTTGGCTTGCCACAGGCCGATTGACCGCACGAAGGGCGCGATCCCCTCCGCGCCCAGCGCCGCCATCTCCGCCGGGCCGGGGGCGGCGGCGAACAGTGCCGGAGTCGCCTTGTTCACCGCCGCGTCCGTGGTCTGCGCCGACAGCACCACGGCCACCAGCAGGGTGTAGGGGTCAATGAACACCAGCTCGCTCTCAGCGCCCGGGTTGGCAGCGTGCAGCGCCTCCAGGAACGGGCGGATCACGTCCCGCTTCATCAGCCTGGTCTTGCGCGTCCGCTTCGTGGGTGAGGCAAGCATGGCCGCCACCGTGACCCAGTGCGCAGGGTGGTGACAAGCGGTCCGCTCGTGCCAAATGCCCGGCATGGATGCCGAACCCTGTTTCTTCGAAGCCGTGATCGTGCCGCACCGGAGCTTGTCCCCCCGCGGCCTCAAGATCCTGATCGGCGCGATCTGCTCGTTGAGCGTCTGCAGCACGCTGACGTTCTGGATGTTGGGGGCGTGGCCGATCGCCGGGTTCAACGGGGTGGAGATCACGGCGGCCCTACTGCTGCTGCGCTACAACGCCCGCGCGGTCCGGGCGAACGAGGTGATCCTGCTCTCGGCCTCATCGCTGAAGGTGATCCGCACCGCGCAGGACGGGAAGCGCTCCGAGCAGGAGGTCTCGCCGGCCTGGATCAACGTGCACCTGCAGGACCGTCCGGGCCGGGTGCCGGGGTTGTTCCTGGCGGCGCACGGTACGCGGGTGGAGGTCGGGGCGAGCTTGGGTGAGCCTGAGAAGCTGGATTTGGCGGCGGCGCTGAAAGAGGCGTTGCACCGGTG
>CAXSEK010000029.1:11141-11803 GCA_964235625.1 uncultured Acetobacteraceae bacterium | reverse complement strand
CTTGCCGCCGAAGCCGCCGCCGATATACGGGTTCTCGATCCGCACATCCTCGGGCGGGATGCCGAAGATGGTGGCAAGGCCGGCCTGCTGGCCGATCACCCATTGCGACGGGATATTCAGGTACAGCTTGCCGTCGCGCCAGGCCGCCGTCGTGGCATACAACTCGATCTGGTTGTGGTGCTGCATCGGCGTGACGTAGGTCGAATCCACCGTCACCGGCGCCGCGTCGAACGCCGCCTGGGCATCGCCAATGTCAACGTTCTTGGCGTCCATCGCCTCTTCGACCGCGCCGGGGTCGTCCATCGCAGCGGAGGCGGGCACCGTCTCGTAGTCGATGGCGATCTTGCGGGCGGCCTCCTCCGCCGCCTCCTGCGTGTCGGCGATTACCAGGGCTACGATCTGCCCGGCGTAGTGGATCTCGTCCGATGTCAGCGGCAGGAAGGAGGACTGCATGTGCCCGCCCTTCATGGCGAACGTCTCCTCCCCCAGCGTCTCGTTCAGGCTGCGATGCGTCAGCACCATCTGCACACCCGGCACCGCATCGGCCACGCTGGTGTCCATGCGAGTGATATGCCCGCGGGCGACGCTGCTTAGGGTCAGTGCGGCATAGGCGGTGCCGGCATGCGCGAAATCAGCGGCATACTGGGCCAGACCGCTCGCCT
>CAXSEK010000029.1:0-11131 GCA_964235625.1 uncultured Acetobacteraceae bacterium | reverse complement strand
CGATGCTTCCGTCCATTATCTAGATCCTCTTGCTTGCGGTAAGGGCCGCGCGTGCGACCACGCGGCGACCCAGCTCGATCTTGAACGCGTTGTTGCGGCCGGGCTTGGCCGCGGCAAACGCGGCAGTACCAGCCTCGAGGGCCGTGGCCTCGCTCAGCCTACGGCCGGTGAGCGCTGCCTCGGCCTCGGGCGAGCGCCACGGCTTGGACGCGACGCCGCCGAGCGAGACGCGCGCACTGGTCACCGTGTCCCCGTCCATCTCGAGCGCGACTGCGGCGGAGACGAGGGCGTAGGCATAACTCTGCCGATCCCGCACCTTCACATAGGTGGAGCGCTTGCCGGCCGGCGTGGCCTGCACCGTGATGGCGGTCACGATCTCGCCCGGCTTCAACACAGTCTCCACCGCCGGGTCATCGCCGTAGGGGCGGTGGAAGTCGGCGAACGGCACCGTCCGGCTGCCGGACGCGGAGCGGATCTCCACCGCCGTATCGAACGCGGCCAGCGCCGTGCCCCAGTCCCCGGGGTAGTTGGCGACGCACCGCTCGGACGTGCCGAACAGCGCCATCTCCCGGTCCTCCCCGTCCAGCGCGGTGCAGCCGGAGCCAGGCACGCGTTTGTTGCAGGCCGAGACGCCGTTGCGGAAATACGGGCAGCGGGTGCGTTGCAGGATGTTGCCCCCAAGCGTCGCCGCATTGCGCAGCTGCTGCGACGCGGCAAGCTGCAAGCTTTCCGTCAACGCCGGGTAGTCCCGCAGCAGCGCCGGCTCTTCCGCCACGTCCGCCATGCGGGCCAGCGCACCAAAGCGGAGCACTGGCCCCGCGGTGTCAATCCCGTTCAGCCCAGCTAGATGGCCGATATCGACCACGCGGGACGGCGCAATCAGGTCCCCGCGCATAAGGTCCACCATGGTGGTGCCCCCGGCCAGTAGGGCAGCGCCGGGGTGCGCCGCCTCGTGCAGTGCCGCCTCGATGGAGTCGGGGCGGCTGTAGGTGAAAGGCTGCATCTCAGGCCGCCTGCTGGGCCACGTCGCGGATTGCGGCGACGATGTTGGGATAGGCGGCGCAGCGGCACAAATTGCCGGACATATACTCACGGATGTCGTCGTCCGTCTGCGCGTGACCTTCCTCGATACAAGCGACGGCGGACATGATCTGACCCGGCGTGCAGTAGCCGCATTGCAGGGCGTCATGGGCGGCAAACGCGGCCTGCATCGGGTGCGGCACACCGCCCGGACCGGCTAGGCCCTCGATCGTGGTGACACTGGTGCCGGACGCGGAGGCAGCCAGCACGAGGCATGCAAGTTGCCGCTGGCCGCCGATATGGACGGTGCACGCGCCACACGTACCATGGTTGCAGCCGACCTTGGTGCCAGTCAGGCCGAGATGCTCGCGCAACGCATCTAGCAACGTGGTGCGCGTATCAAGTGTGAGGGTATGGTCCTGACCATTGACGGTCAGTGTGACGAGGGATGTGGGGACAGCCATGGAGGCGCTCCGGAGCTGCGGGTTGGGCATCGAGCCTCAACTGGTGGCGCGACCGCGAGTTGCATCTTACGAGGAGCCGCGAGATGCCATAAGAGCGGGGCTTTGCCCCACCCCCCCAGAGCACGCCGTCGCCTTGATACCTGACACCTCTTCGCCCTCTCCCCGTCTGTGACGGGAGAGGGCGAGATAGGAAGCACCTAGGACAGATGCTACTTCCCAGGCGCTGTCGTCGTACCCGTTACTGAACTGTCCGCGGTCGGAGCAGGCGCTGGCATGACAGAGCCTGTTGACTGCGACGACATGGCGGGGGGCGATGCGGTCAGGCCCGAGCCGCCCGTTGCGATCTGGCCCGGTGGTGTCGCGGCACTCGGGACCCCTGCGCCATTGCCCGAGGTCGTCGCCGTCCCAGCCACGGTCGCGTTTGAGGACGGGACCTGCGCCAGGGCGGGCACCGCGAAAGATAGCAAAGCCACGGTAGCAACCATCAAAGATTTCATTCTTGGAACTCCCCTGCGACCGACATCAGCCGTCGCTTCAGGTCCGCAACGACGCATCCGCCGTCCGGTTCCTTAAGCGGCGGCCGAGTCGCCCTGGCGGCTCGCCTTCTTGCGCTCGTGCGGATCCAGATGCCGCTTGCGCAACCGGACCGCGGCCGGCGTCACCTCCACCAACTCGTCATCCTCGATATAGGAGATCGCCTGCTCGAGTGACATCTTGCGTGGCGGGATCAGCAGCATCGCGTCGTCCTTGCCCGAGGCACGGACGTTGGTCAGCTTCTTTTCCTTAATCGGGTTCACGTCCAGATCGCTGTCCCGGGAGTGCTCGCCAAGGATGAGCCCCTCGTATACCTTGTCACCCGGGCTCACGAACAGCGTGCCCCGCTCCTGCAAATACCACAATGCGTAATGGATCGCCTCGCCACCCTCGGTGGAGATCAGCGAGCCATTGCGCCGCCCTTCCATCGGGCCAGCCCAGGGCTGGTAGCCAGCGAACAGCCGGTTCATCACGCCGCTACCGCGCGTGTCGGTCAGGAACTCACCGTGGTAGCCAATCAGGCCGCGTGCCGGGATCGCGAAGGTGAGGCGGACCTTGCCACCACCGGATGGACGCATGTCCTGCATCACGCCCTTGCGCCGGCTCATCTTCTCGACCACGACTCCGGAGAACGGCTCGTCCACGTCGATCAGGACTTCCTCGAATGGCTCCTCGCGCTCCTTCGTCTCCGGGTTCACCCGGGTCAGCACGCGAGGCCGGCCAATCGTAAGCTCAAACCCCTCGCGGCGCATCGTCTCGATCAGTACGCCGAGCTGCAACTCGCCACGGCCAGCGACCTCGAAAGCCTCGCTCTCGTTGCTCTCGGTGATCTTGATGGCGACGTTGCCCTCCGCCTCGCGCAGCAGCCGGTCGCGGATCTGGCGGGAGGTGACCTTCTTGCCCTCGCGCCCACCCAGCGGCCCGTCATTGACCCGGAAGGTCATCGCCAGCGTCGGCGGGTCGATCGGCGTTGCGTGCAACGCCGCGGCCAGGTCGGCGCTGCCCACCGTATCCGGCACCGTCGCGTCCGTCAGCCCGGCAACCGCGATGATGTCGCCGGCGATCGCCTCGTCGACCGAGATCCGCTCCAGCCCGCGGAAGCTCATCAGCTTGGTCAGCCGCCCCGTCTCCACCACCGACCCGTCGGCGCGCAGCACCTTCAGCGGCATGTTGAGCCGGGCCGTGCCCTGCTCCACGCGCCCGGTAAGCACCCGCCCGAGGAAGTTGTCATAGTCCAGGATGGAGGCAACCATCCCGAACGGCAGCTCCGGGTTCAGCGCCGGGGCCGGAACATGGCGCAGCACCAGGTCGAACATGGGCGAGAGGTCCTTGCGAGCCCCCTCCAGCACCTCGTCCGCCCAACCCTGCCGGCCGGAGGCATACAGCATCGGGAAGTCCAGTTGCTCGTCCGTCGCACCCAGGGCGGCGAATAGGTCGAACACCTCGGTGTGCACCTCGTCGGCGCGGGCGTCCTGGCGGTCCACCTTGTTCACGACCACGATCGGCTTGATGCCCTGCGCCAGCGCCTTGCCGACCACGAATTTGGTTTGTGGCAGCACACCCTCGGCGGCATCCACCAGCACGATGGCGCCATCCACCATGTTCAAGATCCGCTCCACCTCACCGCCGAAATCGGCGTGGCCCGGGGTATCGACGATATTGATCCGCGTGCCTTTCCACTCGACGCTGGCAACCTTGGCCAGGATCGTGATGCCGCGCTCCTTCTCCAGATCGTTGCGGTCAAGAGCGCGCTCGACCACCTGCTGGTGCTCACGGTAGGCGCCCGACTGCTTGAGCAGTTGGTCGACCAGCGTTGTCTTGCCGTGGTCGACGTGGGCGATGATGGCGATATTGCGGATATCCATGCGTGTTCACTCGGGCACGCCTAGTTGGGCGCGCCTCGCCTGTCTCATGTTGCAGGCGCACACATAGGGAAAGTCGGGGCCGAATACGAGCCGAAAACGCGAAGGGCGCTCTCCCGGGTGCCTGCCCGTCGCGGGTAGCCGGCGGCGCGGCTCTATGGCCGCGCCCCAAACTTGCCGATCACCGCCGCAGCGGCGGTGCTGCCCATCCTCCCGCAGTCCGCCAGGCCCCGCCCAGCGGTCAACCCCGCCAGGAAGCCGCCGGCATACGCGTCGCCCGCCCCCGTCGTGTCCACTACCTGGGTGGGTTCGGCCGCCACCTCGAACCGGTCGCCCCGGCTCAACACCACGCTGCCGGCCTCGCTGCGGGTCAGCGCCGCGATCGCCACCTCCGAGCGCACCGCCACCTCCGCCTCCGCGAAGTCGTTCACCTCATATAGGCTGCAGATCTCCGCCTCGTTCGCGAACAGGATGTCCACGTCGCCCGCCACCAGCTCGCGGAACGCCGCCCGGTGCCGGTCCACGCAGAACGCGTCCGACAAGGAGAGCGCGACCTGGCGCCCGGCGTCATGCGCGGCGGAAGCGGCGCGGCGGAATGCGGCCTGCGCCGCCGGTGGGTCAAACAGGTAGCCCTCGAGGTAGAGCACCGCGGACTGCGCCACCAGCGCCGTGTCCACGTCCTCCTCGCCGAACGACACGCAGGCGCCCAGGAACGTGTTCATCGTACGCTGGCCGTCCGGCGTCACCAGGATCAGGCAGCGCGCCGTGGCCGCCCCGCCCTGCAAGGGTGCCGTCGGGAAATGCACGCCCACCGCCGTGATGTCGCGCCGGAACGCCTCGCCCAACGCGTCATGCGCGACCTTGCCGAGATAGGCCACGCGCGCACCCAGCCCCGCCGCCACCACGCAGGTATTGGCCGCCGAGCCACCGCTGCTTTCCTTGCCGGGTGGCATGGCGGCGTATATTGCGCCCGCTTCCGCCTCGTCGATCAGCGCCATGCCGCCCTTGCGCATGGCGTGCTTGGAGAGGAACGCCTCGGGCGCAGGCGACACCACGTCCACGATCGCGTTGCCGATGCCGATGATGTCGTAAGTGGGGGAGGAGGCGGTCATGCTGCGGTGCCGATCTGGGAACGAATGGGGTGCCGCCTATCATCCCGCGCCCCGAGGGGCAATCGGGTGAGGGCGCTGCTGCTCGGCCTGGCCCAATTGGATGACCCGGCCTGCGCCGGCGTGCTGGTCCGCAGCGTCGGCCTGGCGCTGGTCGCCTACGTGGCGCTGCTGGCCGGCAGCATCTGGGGCATTCGCGAGGCGCTCGCCTTGGTGCATTGGCCGGCCTGGATCGCGGCCATCCTGGGGACCGTCGGCGTGGTGCTGCTGGCGTTCTGGCTGTTCCTGCCCACGGTCATGCTGATCGCCACGCTATTCATCGAACGGGTCGCCCGCGCCGTGGACCGGCGCCACTATCCCTTTCTGCCGCCGCCCAGCCCGGCCGCGCTGCAGGCGCAGCTCTGGGATGGCCTGGCCCTCGCCCTCCAGGTGCTGCTGCTGAACGCCGTCGCCGTCGTGCTGGCACTCCTCGTGCCCGGGATCGGGCTGGTGCTGGCCATCGTGGTCAGCGGCTGGGCCATCGGCCGCGGGCTGTTCGTCGCCGTGGCGATGCGCCGCATGGGCCGCGCCGCCGCTCAGGCGCTGTATCGGCGGCACCGTTTCGCCGTGCTGCTGCCCGGCCTGGTGCTGGCCGCGGCCGCAACCCTGCCGGGCCTGAACCTGATCGTGCCGATCGTGGGCACGGCAACCATGGTGCACGTGCTGAACCATAACCTGCGATGAAAGCGGGTTGTTCGTGTAGCGCGGCGATGTTAGGGCATAGCCGTACCGGCTAAGACGCCTGACAGATTTCGCGCAGGGAGGGGTCACCCCTTTGTTCAAACGACGTAATCCGACTGACGGCGAGGGCGAGCCCGGCGCCGCCGTTCCGCTCGCTGCGGACTCCGCCCCTACCCCACCGCCGGCGCCCAAGCCCGATAGCGGCCTAGGCGTCCCGCCCTACCGTCCAGCCCCCCCGAAGGAGGTGCCCACCATGGGCCGCACGCCTTACCCAACGCCCGCACCGACGACCCCGCCATCCCCGCCCCTAACGCCGCCCAGCCCACCCGGCATGCAGCAGCCACCCGGTGCCATGCGCCAGGCGCGCGCCCCGGCGGAGCGTCGCATGCTCGTGGTCGGCCGCGGTATCAGCGTCCAGGGCACGGTCCAGGACGCTGAGCGACTCGTGGTGGAGGGTACGGTCGAAGCCAGCATGATCCACGCGACCGAACTCGCCATCTCTCCCGGCGGCATGTTCAAGGGCGAGGTCGAAGTCGAGGACGCCGAAGTGGCCGGCACCATCGACGGTACGCTGACCGCCCGCGGCAACCTGATCGTCCGCGCGACCGGCAGGGTACTCGGCACCGCCCGTTGCCGCCGCCTCCAGGTCGAGGATGGTGGCCAGATCACTGGCCGCATCGAGATGCTGACCGAAACTGCCAAAGTCGTCGACGCCGCCTAAATCGAGCTTCTCCCTCTCCCTTTTTGGGAGAGGGCCGGGGTGAGGGAGCGAGGGAGCCAAAGACCGCAGGTAACCGACAGCTAAAGCACCGCCCTATTACGGAATTACCTGCCCCTCCGCCGTTCGCCCGTAAGGCCCCCGCGGCGGGCAGGCGCACGGAGCACCCACTGGCTTGGCCACGCCCATCGGGCAGACCCGCTGCCGCAGCCCATACTGGGTTGGAACGGCGGCGTTGCACCGGCTTCCCGGTGGACCATACCCTTGCTGGTAACCATACCCCTCCGGACGCGGCGGGTATCCACCCTCGGGCTGCGGCGGCGGATACCCTTCAGTTTCGGCCTGCGGGTAGCCTCCTCCCTGCTGGGGCGAGTATCCCCCAGGTGGCGCATATTGCGCCTGGGCAGCTCCCACGGCGGTCCCAAGCAACACGGCACTCAACGCGAGACGTCGCAGCACGGGCAAACCCCTTCCTTGGGCACTCATTCGATACGCGATGCTGGCGCGCAAGGTTGCAGGCACGCCACGACGAGCGCCTGGAACGCCCGCGCCCGGTGGCTGCTGGCATGCTTGGCCGCCGGATCCATTTCGCCATAGCTGAGCACGCCACCCGCCGGCACGAACATCGCGTCGTAGCCGAACCCGAGGCCTCCGCGCGGCGGCCAGCACGTCATCCCGTCCACCCGGCCCAGGAACGTGGACGTCTCGCCGCCGGGCCACGCCAGGCAGAGCGCGCAGACGAACCAGGCGCGGCCCGGCCCACCCGCCTGCTCGTTCACCCGCACCATGGCCGCTGCGAAATCCCTGCCCGGCCCCGCCCAGCGCGCCGACAGCACGCCCGGCGCGCCGCCGATCGCCGCCATGCAAAACCCGGAATCATCAGCCAACGCCGGCAGCCCGCTCCCCTCGGCGGCTGCCACCGCCTTCAGCCGCGCATTGCCGGCAAAATCCGGCTCGGTCTCCTCCGGCTCCGCCAACCCGAGAGAGCCGGCGGACAGAACGGTAACGCCGAACGGCCCCAGCAGCGCCTCGATCTCCCGCAGCTTGCCCGGGTTGTGGCTGGCCAGCACCAACCGCTCGCCGCGCGCGACCCGCCTCATGCCAGTGCGGCACGCTGCAACGCATACAGCTGCCCCGTGCCGAGCCGGGCCAGCCGCATCAATTCGGCGAACTGCGCGTCGGTGAACGGGGCCTTCTCGGCCGTCCCCTGGATCTCCACGATGCCGCCCTCGGTCAGCACGAAGTTCGCGTCGGCGTCCGCCGCCAAATCCTCGGCGTAGTCCAGGTCCAGTGCCGCCGCACCCCCCACCAATCCGCAGGACACCGCCGCCACCTGGCCCAGCAGCGGCGACTGCGCGAGCACCCGGCCCTCCACCAGCCGGTTCAACGCCAGGCTCAGCGCCACCCAGGCCCCGGTGATCGCGGCGCAGCGTGTGCCGCCGTCGGCATTCAGCACGTCGCAGTCGAGCGTGATGGTCAGCTCGCCCAGCCGCTTGCGGTCCACCACGGCGCGCAGGGAGCGGCCGATCAGCCGCTGGATCTCCTGGGTGCGGCCGGACTGCTTGCCCCGCGCCGCCTCCCGCTCACCCCGACTGTGGGTGGCACGCGGCAGCATGCCGTATTCCGCCGTCACCCACCCCTCGCCCTTGCCACGCAGGAAGGACGGCACCCGCCCCTCAACGCTCGCCGCACACAGCACCTCGGTGCCGCCCATTCGGATCACGCAGGACCCTTCGGCGTGGCGGGCGAACCCGGTGGTGAAGCTGACGTCGCGCAGCGCGTCGAGCGCGCGGCCGGATGGTCGCATGGGGCAGGTCCTCCGTCGGCCGGCCTTCCTAAAGCCAAGGGGCCGCCTGCGCTACTCCGGCGTCAGCGTCACGATCACCTCGGCCGCCAGCCGGTGCGTCTCCGCCTGCTGCTCCAGCGATTTCGGGAACCGCGACCGGCCGGCCTGCACCATGATCTGCTTGGCCTTGCCCTCGTGCCACGCGCGCGCGGCTTCCAGCGCCGCCTGCCAACCCCGTTCGAATTCGCCCATCCACGGACTCCTAACGGCGGACCGGCCGGAAGTCACCGTTCAGGGGACGACTCCGCAGCATTCATGCCATATACGCACCGTGACGTTCCACGAAGGCCGCCCCCACCTCCCGCCGGGTCTCGATCCCCGCAGCGCCGCCGTGCTGCGGGAGGTCGTGGAGCAATTTGTCCAGACTGGCGAGCCAATGGGCAGCCGCACCCTCTCCCGCCGCCTGCCGATCGCCATGTCGCCGGCGACGATCCGCAACGTGATGGCGGACCTGACGGAGGCCGGGCTGCTCTTCGCCCCCCACACCTCCGCCGGCCGCCTGCCCACGGAGCGCGGCCTGCGCCTGTTCGTGGACGGCCTGCTGCAATACGGCGACCTGGGCGAGGACGAGCGCGAGCACATCAGCCGGTCGCTCGAGGCACGCGGCCGCTCGCTGCAGGATACGCTGGCGGACGCCTCCTCGATGCTTTCCGGCCTGTCCGCGGCCGCCGGGCTGGTACTGGCGCCGAAGAATGAAGGCGCCATCCGCCATATCGAGTTCGTGCCCCTCGGGCCGGGCCGTGCGCTGGTGATCCTGGTGGGCACCGACGGCCAGGTGGAGAACCGGGTGATCGAGACGCCGCCCGGCCTTCCCCCCTCCTCCCTGACCCACGCTGCCAACTACCTCAACGCCCGCCTGTCCGGTCGCTCCCTGGGGGACCTGCGCAGCATCGTGGGCCGCGAAATGGCGGAGGACCGCACCCAGCTGGACGCGCTCTCGGCCCAGGTGGTGGAGGCGGGGCTGGCAACTTGGGCGAGCGGCACCGTCGGCTTCGGCGGCAGCCTGATCGTGCGCGGCCAGGGCAAGCTTCTCGCAGATGTCACGGGAGTCGAGCGGATCAGCGCCATCCAGGTGCTGTTCGACCGGCTGGAAACCCAGGATACCATGCTCAAGCTGCTGGAACTGGCGGAGCAGTCGGATGGCGTGCGGATCTTTATCGGGGCGGAAAGCGGATTGTTCGGTGCGGCCGGCATCTCAATGGTGGTCGCCCCGGCCCGCAACGGCGCCGACAAGATCGTGGGCGCGATCGGCGTCATCGGACCTACGCGCATCAACTACGGGCGGATTATCCCCGTGGTGGACTACACCGCGCGCATGATCGGCCGGCTGCTGGGATGAGCGGGTTGTTTCGCAACAGCTTGTTCAGCGCGGGCCGCCGTCCTAATTCTGCCGCCATGAGCCAAACAGATCTGCCGCCCGAGATGGCGGACCACGATGCCCCTTCCCCCGAAACCCCGGAAGACGTGATGGCCGCCGCCACGGCGCGCATCGCCGAGCTGGAGGCCGAGCGCGACGATTTCCGCGACCGCTACCTCCGGTCGGAGGCGGAGATCGCCAACGTGCGCACCCGCGCCAAGCGCGACGTGGACGACGCGCGCCAGTTCGCCGTTCAGAAATTCGCCCGCGACGTGGTGGAGGCAGCGGACAACCTTCGCCGCGGCCTGGACCAGCTCCCCGCCGTCCAGCACGGCGAGCCCGATATCGTGGGCAAGCTGCGCGACGGGTTCGAGGGCGTGGAACGGTCGTTCCTTTCTTTGTTGGAGCGCAACGGCATCGCCAAGGTGGACCCGACAGGCAAGCCGTTCGACGCGAATTTGCACCAGGCGATGGCCGAGCAGCCCAGCGCCGATCACGCGCCCGGCACGGTGATTCAGGCCTGGACCGCCGGCTGGACGCTGAACGGACGCCTGCTGCGACCGGCGATGGTGGTGGTGGCGAAGGCGGGGGATGCGGCTTCGCCGGACGGCGTGCCCTGAGCCACGCTGAATTACGCGACTGGACGGTGGGCAGCTTCCTGGCCTGGGAAGCAAATCAGCCGACCAAGTGGGAGTTCGATGGCATCCGCCCCATCGCGATGACTGGTGGGACCATCGCGCACAGCCTGATCAGCGGAAACATAATCCGCAGCCTTAACAACAGGCTCGCTGGCGGGCCCTGCAGGGCAATGGGCCCGGATCTGCAAATCCGGACGTCAAAGACGGTCCGCTATCCGGACGCCGCCGTTACCTGTTCGCCTCTCTTGGCAAAGAGCCGGTTTTTTCCAGATCCGATCGTGATTTTCGAGGTGAGTTCGGACAGCACGGCCACTGATGACCGCACGACCAAGTTGGCCGAATACAGGGCGCTCGCGTCCGTCCAGCGTTATGTGATGATCGAGCAGGATCGCGCTTTCGCCACTGTGATAGTCCGGAGTGAGGTCGCGTGGCAGCATGTCCTGGTAGGGCGTGGAGGAATGTTGGAGATGCCCGAACTCGGCATCGAGGTACCAATGGCCGAGCTTTACGATGGCTTGACCTTGGATGAGGTATCCTCGCCCGTCGAACGGTAGAAAACCCCGCCCCAACCACTTGCTTCCCTACACCCGCCTCAATACATCCGCGGTATACCAAACCCTAAGGGTTCCCCGCGGTGCTTCGGGCCGCAGCGGACCGCTGAAATGGAGTTCTGAATGAGCAAGGTCATCGGCATCGACCTGGGCACGACCAACTCGTGCGTCGCGATCATGGAGGGCAAGGATGTCCGCGTGATCGAGAACAGCGAGGGCGCCCGCACCACCCCGTCGATGGTCGCCTTCACCGAGGGCGGCGAGCGCCTCGTCGGCCAGGCCGCCAAGCGCCAGGCCGTCACCAACCCGACC
>CAXSEK010000028.1:3019-11825 GCA_964235625.1 uncultured Acetobacteraceae bacterium | reverse complement strand
TGTCAGGGTGGCGGCGAAGATGTCCGCGGTGTCCTGCGGCACCCAGTCCAGCTCGGCCCGTGCGTCGTCCCGCCACCAGCTGCGCGCGTTCGCGGAATTGCCCCACACGATGCAGCAGCCGGTCCGCTCCGCCTCAATGCACCGCACCATCAGCCGGGCCAGGTCGTCGAACGACAGCCAGGTGGCCAGCATCCGCGCGTCCACCGGCTCGGGGAAGCTGGACCCGAGGCGGACCGACACGCTCTCCACGGCGTGCTTCTCCCAATACAAACCACCCATCAGCTCGCCATACGCCTTGGACAGCCCGTAGAAGCTGTCCGGCCGCAATGCGCAATCCGCATCGAGGGCCGTACTGCGGGGATGGAAACCGATCGCGTGGTTGGAGGACGCGAACACCACGCGCGCCTTGGCCAGCCGCGCCGCTTCGTACACATTGTGCAGCCCGACGATGTTCGGCCCGAGCACCGTGTCGAACGGCTTCTCCACCGACACGCCACCGAAATGCAGCACCGTCCGGCAGTTCTCGGCCAACGCCACCATCGCTGGGGCATCCATCAAATCCGCTTGAGTGAAGGTGGCGCCCGGCGGCAACGTGTCCGGGAACGGCACGATGTCGGTCAGGCGCAGCGTGTAGCCGGCCGTGGCAAGGCGCGGGGTGAGCTGGCGGCCGAGCGCGCCGGATGCGCCGGTGATCAGGATCGGTGCTGCCACGATAGCCTCCGTTTGCAGGCCACCGTCGCGCGGGCTTGCTCAAGGGTCAACCGGCGCGGCAGGTTGCGCCCATGCATACCCTCACCGATCTCGCCGCCTCGCTCGCCAGTGGACGCACCACCAGCCGCGCCCTGGTGGAGGAGTGCCTCGCCCGCATCGCCGACCCGGCGGGCGAAGGCGCGCGGACCTTCATCGCCGTCGCCGCGGACGCCGCCCGCGCCCAGGCAGACGCGACCGACAGCCTGCGCCGCTACGGCCGCGCCGCCGGGCCCTACGCCGGCATCCCCATCAGCGTGAAAGATCTTTTCGACGTCGCGGGGGAGGTCACCGCGTCCGGCTCCGCCGTACTGGCCGGGGCCGCGCCCGCCGCCACCCACGCTCCCGTGATCGCGCGCATGCTCGCCGCCGGGTTCATCCTCGTCGGCCGCACCAACCAGACGGAGTTCGCGTTCTCCGGCCTCGGCATCAACCCGCATCACGGCACCCCCGCCAGCCCGTGGGACCGCGCGACCCGGCGCATCCCGGGCGGCAGTTCGTCCGGCGCCGCAGTGTCAGTGGCGGACGGCATGGCGTTCGCGGCGCTGGGAACGGACACCGGCGGGTCCTGCCGGGTGCCGGCGGCGCTGTGCGGCATCGTGGGCTACAAACCGACGGCGCGCCGGGTGCCGATTGCGGGCGTGCTGCCGCTGTCGTTCAGCCTGGATTCGGTGGGCCCGCTGGCGGGCAGCGTCGGCTGCTGCGCCATCGTGGACGCCGTGCTCGCCGGCGAGCCGCCGGCCCTGCCCCGCGCCCGCCCGCTCGCCGGCATGCGCCTCGCTTTACCGGACCGGATCGTGACCGACGGAATGGACGCGCCCACCGCCGCCGCATTCGACCGCGCGCTGGCCACGCTTTCGGCGGCGGGCGCGATCGTCGAGCGCGTGCACTTCCCGGCGCTGGACCGGATCGGCGCCGCCACCGCCCGCGCCAGCATTGCCGCCTGCGAGGCCTATGCCTGGCACCGCACCCTGCTGGCAAAGGACGGTGCCCAGTATGATCCACGCGTCCGGGCTCGCATCGAGGGCGGGGCCGCCGCCAGCGCCGCCGACTACCTCGACGCCGTGGCAGCCCGCCACGCCATCGGGCTGGACATGGCGCAGGCGACAGCACCGTTCGATGCGATCGTGATGCCCTGCGTCCCCACGGTTCCCGCGCCGATCGCGGATCTGGAAGGGGACGACGGCGCCTATCTGCGCACCAACGCGCTGATGCTGCGCAACACGGCGCTGGGCAACTTCCTCGACCGATGTGCCATCAGCCTGCCCTGCCACCGGCCCGGCGAGCCGCCGGCTAGTTTGATGCTGGTCGGGCAAGCTATGGCCGATGGCAGCCTGTTTGCCCTCGCCGCCGGGGTCGAAGCCGCGCTGCGTTAAGCCCGCTGTAAGCTTTGCGGCTCAGCGTGGTGCCATGCATAGGCGGGGCAGAATCGGGATACGGGGGATCGTGGCGGCATCGCTCCTGGCGGTGCTCGGCTGCGTCACCGCGCTCGGGATCGTCTGGTCGGCGCAGTTGCAGCTGGTGGACAAAACGGCCACCCGCCTGCGCGGCGAGTATCTGCCCGGCGTCGTCATCGCCGCGAACCTGGCACGCGCGGCGGAATCCCTGCGAGGCGCCCAGGCCCTCCTGCTGCTTGATGTTCCAGAAGTTATGCAGGGCAAGCTCCGCAAGCGCGTTCAGGCGCTGACCCGGCAAATCGACGAGGACATCGGCATGCTCCACCCCCTGTTGGGCGACAGGTATGGCAGTGCGGCGTTCGACAGGGTGACGGCCATCTGGCTGCGCTACACGACGCTGACCGTGGAGTTCAGCAAGCTGGAAGGCAGCATGACATTGTCTGCCGCCAGTTCGCTGCTCATGGGGGACATGGCGTCCGTCATGCTGAAGTTCCGGGCCGAGTTGGATGACGTGGTGGACCATTTCGTCCAGGCGGCCGGCCGCCAGGCGATCGCAGGGCAGGCGGCCAGCGAACAAGCGCGCAAGTTCCTCCTGGCCGGGGTCGCGGCGGCCCTGGTCACCGTGGTCACGACGGGGCTGGTGCTGCACTTGCTCCTGGTGCGGCCGCTCCTGCTCATCACCAGAAGCGTGCAGCTGATGGCCGCCGGAGACCTGAACGTCGCGCTGCCGCAATCCCCCCGCCGCGACGAGATCGGGGCCATGATCGCCGCCCTGGCGGTGTTCCGCCGGGCAATGGTGGAGGAGCGGCGGTTGGCCCGTGAGCAGGCGCGCACCGCCGCGGCCCATAAGCTGCGTGCAGAAACGATGGCCGAGCTCGCGCTCGGATTCGAGGCGACCGTGGACGCCTTTTCGGCCGGAATCGGCAGCGCCGCCGGGCAGCTGCATCTGACGGCGACCGGCCTCAATGGCAGCGCTGCGGCGGTGATGGACGATACGGAGGTGGCGCGCGCCCACGCGACGGAAGCGACGGGGGACGCCGTCAGCGTCGCCGAGCGCGCGCAGGAACTCGCCACCTCGATCGGCGCCATCCGTCGCCAGGCCGAAGAGTCCGCCGGCATCGCCAGCACCGCCAGCCGGGACGCCCAGCGCACGACCGGGATCGTGGCCGCCCTCGCCAAGGGCGCCCAGGCGGTCGGGGACATCGTCGACCTGATCGACGCCGTCGCCGCCAAGACCAAGCTGCTCGCCCTCAACGCCACGATCGAGGCGGCACGCGCCGGGGAGGCCGGCCGTGGTTTCGCCGTCGTCGCGGGCGAGGTGAAGGGCCTGGCCTTGCAGACCAAGCGCGCAACGGAGGAGATCGCGGGCCATGTCAGCCGGATGCAGTCGGCGACCGCGGAGGCCGTGATCGCCATTGAGGGCGTAGTGCAGGTGATCGGCCGCACGAGTGACCTCTCCTCGCTCACCGCGCAGGAGGTCGAGCAGCAGAGCCGGGTGGTCCGCGAGATCACCAACAGCGTCCGCCGCGCCGCGACCGGCACCAGCAAGGTCAACGACGTGATTGGCGCCCTGAGCGGCCAGGCCGGCCACACCGGCGCCGCGGCCCGTCAGGTGCTGCAGTCCGCAAGTGACCTCAGCGAGCAAGTCGAGACACTGAAGCAGCACGTCGCCAGCTTCCTGGCCGAGGTGCGGGCGGCCTGACCCTGTCGTTCGGATCGAACCACCGTCATGCCAGGGCTTGACCCCGGTATCCACGGCGTCCCACGCACATCGGCCCAACTATCGTATAGCGCATGTCAATGCAGGGCGCTTGGGCCGAAAAAGTGCGAAGCATCATGCCGCTGTCGACGTGGAGCGACATGCCTACCCGTGCGATCCCGCATTGCTCAAGTGCGATACGGGCTACGCTGCTGTGATGCCTGTCCTGCACTTCATCACACACCCAGACGTCGCCATCGATCCGTCCGTGCCGGTGCCGGATTGGCCGCTCTCCCCGAAGGGGGTCAGGCGGATGGGTTTGGCGCTACGGCAACCCTGGATGAAGCCTCTGCGCTCGGTGTTCACCAGCGCCGAGCGCAAGGCCATAGACGCCGCCCGGTTGGTGGCACAGCGTTTCGGCATTTCACCGGTCGTCGTCGCGGAGTTGGGCGAGAACGACCGCTCGGCGACCGGATACCTTCCCAAGGCGGAGTTCGAGGCGACGGCCGACCTCTTCTTTGCGCGCCCGGAGGAGAGCGTGCGCGGGTGGGAGCGCGCGATCGATGCCCAGCGCCGGATCGTCGCCGCGGTGCAGCACGTCATCGACGCGGCGCCCGGGCACGGAGACGTTGCCGTGATCTCCCACGGTGCCGTCGGAGCGCTGTTGCTCTGCCATCTCAAGGGCGTGCCGATCAGCCGGATCGAGGACCAACCGTGTCGTGGAGGAGGGTGCGTCTATTCCTTCGATACGGGCACTCGCGCTCTGTTTTCCGGGTGGGGCTTGATCGAGGGTTGAAAGGTCCGCTTCCGACAAATTGCGGACTCGGGTCACGCGAGGCACAAACTCGTTCGTTACCCATGCACTGAGGATCTGACGCGACGCCGCTACGCGACTGCGGACGTGTTCACCGCTGAACCGCTGGGCGGCAACCCCGTCGCGGTCGTGCTCGATACCGAGGGACTGACGACGGCGCAGATGCAGGCGCTCGCTGCCGAATTCAACTACGTCGAGACCACTTTCGTCCTTCCTCCCGCCGACCCCAGGCACACCGCGCATGTGCGGATTTTCACTCCCGATCGCGAGGTGCCCTTCGCCGGGCACCCCAATATCGGCACCGCGTTCCTGCTCGCGCGGGAGCGGGTCATGGCGGGTGAGCCGCTGCCGAAACGCTTCACTTTCGAGGAAGCGGCAGGGCTTGTGACGATCGACCTGATGCAAGAGGACGGCAGGATAGTCGGCGCCGAACTCCTTTCGCCGCAGCCCCTGGTGCGGCACACGGAAATCAGTTCGACGCTGGCGGCGGCCTGCCTAAGCCTGGCGGAGGCCGACGTGCGAACGGACGCGCACGTGCCCCAGGTGGTCTCGGTTGGCCTCCCCTTTTTGATTCTTGAGCTTGCCTCGCGCGAGGTGCTGCGGCGGGCCCGGCCCGATCGTAGCGCCTATGACGCCCTGTTCCCGCTCGACGGCGCCCGCGCGGTCTACGCCTATGTACGCGATGCCGGGGACGAGAGGTCGGAGCACGGCTGCGATCTGCACTCGCGCATGTTCACTTGGCGCCTGGTGGAGGATCCCGCGACAGGCAGCGCGACGGCGGCAGTCACCGCGCTCCTTGCGGAACTACGCGGCACGGAGGTGCGGCTCCACGTGCGCCAGGGAGAGGATATGGGACGGCCGAGCACGCTGTTGACGCGCAGCGTCGCCGAGGACGGATTGATCAAGGCGCACGTCGGCGGGCGATGCGCGGCCATGTTCAGCGGCGTATTCGACCTGGGCTAGGATCGCTCATCACCACAAGCAGCCCGACATCACCGGTGACAAACCTCGATTTTCACACCCACCCGCCTCAAGGCTCGTTCGTCGGCTCCCCCGGCAGCACGATCCCGGTCAGCTGCTCCCAGAACCGGATGACGAACGCGTCGTCCCGCCCGCCATGCCCGGCGGCCGAGGCTGCGAGGAACAGCTGGTGCGCCGCCGAGGCCATCGGCAGCGGGAAGGTCAGCGCTCGCGCCTGGTCCAGCACGATGCCCAGATCCTTGACGAAGATGTCGACCGAGGAAAGCGGTGTATCGTCGCCCGCCAGGATGTGCGGCATCCGGTTCTGCCACATCCAGGAGCTGCCGGCCGAACCGCTGATCACCTCGAACAGGGTCTGCGGGTCCGCCCCGGCCCGGATGCCCAGAGCCATCGCCTCCGCTGCCACGGCGATATGGACGCCGGCGAGGAGCTGGTTGACCATCTTGACGGTGCTGGCAACGCCCGGCACCTCGCCCAACCGCCAGACCTTCGCGGCCACAGCCTGGAGCACCGGCTCGGCCGCGGCGAACGCTGCGGCGCTGCCCGCGGCCATGACGGACATTTTGCCGGCCCGGGCACCGACGGCGCCCCCGGAGACCGGCGCGTCCAGATAGAGGTGCCCGGCGGCGACGACGCGCTCGCCCAGCACGCGGGCCGCTGCGGGCGCCACCGTCGTGCAACACAGCACGACGGCACCCGGTGCCAGGTGGCCGATACATCCATCCGTCCCAAACAGCACGGCCTCGGCCTGCGCGGCGTTGACCACGAAAACGACTACCGCCGCGCACGGGCCGATCCCGGCCGGGGTCGCAACGCAGTGCCCGCCGGCGTCCTGCAGCTCCGCCCATGCCGCGTCGCGGGTCTCGCAGCCGATCACCTCGTGGCCGGCCCGGCACAAGTTCAGCGCCGTCCCCATGCCCATCGAGCCCAAGCCGATCACACCGACCTTCATGCCGCTCCCCTCCAAAACGCAGCGGGGGGCAGGATTGCTCCTGCCCCCCGCTCCACAGCCAACCTCGCTCGGATCAGTGATGGCGGCGACGGGTCGTGGTGGCGGGCGCCGAACTGCCCCCACCGCCGAGCTGGCGCGCCATCGCCAGATGCTGCTGCACGGTCGGCAGCGTTGTCGTGGCGAACTGCTTCAGGTCGGCATCCTGACCGTTGGCGATCTCGTCCTGCATCGCCTTCACGGCAGCCTGGGCCACGCCGACCTGCTCGCGCAGATAGTCGCGGTCGAAGGACGCACCGGTGTCCGCGTTCAGCTTGGTCATCGCGTCGGACATCATCTGCGGCGGTGTCGCGTCCGGGGTCGCACCCTTGCTCTGCGCGATCGTCATCAGCTGCTGGTCGACCTGCTGGTGGTCGGCCAGGATCTTGGCCGCGAACGTCTTCACGCGCGGGCTGCGCGCCTTGGTCGCGGCCAGCTGGCTGGACTGGATCTCGCCAGCATCGATGCCAGCGACACCGCTGACGAAAGCCTGATCGGCGGCGGCCAGCGCCGGCGGCGGCGGGGCGGCGGCGACCGGCGGCGTGGAATTGCCGCTGGAACAGGCTGCGACGGGAAGCAGGGCTGTCACGAACAGCCAACGGGCATAACGGGTCATCGGTGGAAACTCCTTGGACTACGGCAGGTCAGTCTGCCGGACGTGGGGAAAACTGGTTCGTTCGCACGCATGTGCAAACTCACCTGGTATGGCGGAAGCGCTCCCCCGCGGCAACGAGCGAGCGGCGGATGCCCGGCTCAAGAGCCGAATGCCCTGCATCCGGGATCACGGTCAAGCGCGCCGCCGGCCAAACCGCCGCCAATTCGAACGCCGTACGCGCCGGGCAGACCATATCATAGCGGCCCTGCACGATTTCAGCCGGCAGATGCCCGATGAGGTGCATCCGCCCGAGCGGTCCCTCCGGCGGCAGGAACAGGTCGTGGGCGAAGTAGTGCGCCTCGATTCGCGCCAGGCCGAGCGCCGTCCGGTCCTGCGCGAAGGAGGCGACGGTGTCGGGGCTGGGCAGCAAGGTGGAGCAGGAGCCCTCGTAGACCGACCACGCCCGCGCGGCGGACATGTGGATCGCCGGGTCAGGATGGTTCAACCGAGCGAGATAGGCACCGAGGATGTCGTCCCGCTCGTGCTCCGGCAGGTAGGAGACGAATTGCGCGTGCGCGTCTGGGAAGATCGCGGCCAACCCGTGCAGGAACCAATCCACCTCGATTCGCCGCCCCAGGAACACGCCGCGCAGTACCATGCCGGCGACCCGGGTGGGGTGTGCCTGCGCGTACGCCAGCGCCAGGGTAGAGCCCCAGGAGCCGCCGAACAGCAGCCACCGGTCCAGGCCGAGGTGGCGGCGTAGCTGCTCGATGTCGGCCACCAGATCGGCCGTGGTGTTGGCGACCAGGCTGCCAAGCGGGCGGGACCGGCCGGCGCCGCGCTGGTCGAAGATCACCACCCGCCAAAATGCCGGGTCGAAGAAGCGGCGGTGCACCGCCCCCGCCCCTGCCCCCGGACCGCCATGCAGGAACAGCACCGGCTGGCCTCGCGGATGGCCAACCTGCTCCCAATACATGACGTGGCCGCCCGAGACGGGCATGTAGCCAGTCTCGAATGGTCCGATCTCCGGGAAAAGGTCTCCGCCGCGGGGCATATGCGGCAATGGTATCGCGGGCGGGGCCCCGGCGGAACCGGCATTAGGGAAGGTGACGCGATGTATCGGCTATGGATCGGGTTGGGCGGCCTGTATGGCGCGGGTGCGGTCGGGGTGGCGGCCGTGGCGGCGCATGCCCTGACCGGGGTGCCGCCAGCGACGCTGCAGATCGTGCAGAGTGGCGTGCAGATGCAAGGCTGGCACGCGCTCGGCCTGGTTGCGTGCGGGATTTGGGCGCAGCGACGCGGCGGGCTGGCGCACTGGGCGGGGGCGGCCTTCGCCGTGGGCACGGTGCTGTTCTGTGCCGGCGTGTATGCGGTGGGGTTCGCCGGCGTCTCGCTCGGCCACGTGGCCCCTACCGGCGGCTTGCTGCTGATCGCCGGCTGGCTGTTGCTCGCGGCATCGGCGCTGTTCCGCCGCCCGCAGGTGCCATGATCCGCAGCGCCTACCGTGCGGCGGAAGGATTCGAGCAGGCACTCGGCGAGGAACTAGCCCGCGCCGGGTGCGCCATCGACGCCTGGCACGGCCGCC
>CAXSEK010000028.1:0-2919 GCA_964235625.1 uncultured Acetobacteraceae bacterium | reverse complement strand
CTCGGCGAGGAACTAGCCCGCGCCGGGTGCGCCATCGACGCCTGGCACGGCCGCCTCGCCCTCTCGCCGGACCCGCCGCGTGCCGCCGCCTGGGCGATGGACGTCTGGACCGCGCCCGCCGAATTTCCTGCCCCGTCCGTCAAGGCCGCCGCCGACACCCTACGGGCCCTCCAGCGTAATTGGGCGGGATACGCCGCCGGGCACCATCGCCGCTCCGCCCTGATCACCGACCGTCTACCGCCCGTGAGCGCTCGGCCGCTCCACTTCCCGCAAGCCGCCCCCATCGCCCATCTCGGCGCCTGGACTCTGCTCGCCCCAAACCGCCTGCTCGCCAGCCCCACCAAGACCAGCCCATTTCCCAACGGCGAGGCCAGCTTCGTCGAGGACCGCGCCGGCCCGCCCTCCCGCGCCTACCTCAAGCTTTGGGAGGCATGCACCCGCATCGGCGCCTGGCCGAAGCCCGGCGAGACTTGCGTGGACCTCGGTGCCTCCCCCGGTGGTTGGACGTGGGCGCTGGCCCGCCTCAGCGCCGACGTGCTCGCCATCGACCGCGCCCCGCTCGACCCGGCGGTGGCCGCGATGCCGGGTGTCCGCTGGCAGGAGGGTAGTGCCTTCACCCTCGACCCGTTCGCCACCGACTGGTTGTTCAGCGACGTCATCGCCTACCCTGCCCCACTGCTGGATCTGGTGCGGCGCTGGATGGGCCATGCTCGCCACATCGTCTGCACCGTGAAGCTGCAGGGCGAGACCGACCACGGCGCCACCGACGCCTTCGCGGCCCTCCCGGGCGGGCGGCTAATGCACCTGCACCACAACAAACACGAGCTGACTTTCGTCTGGCGCTTGGCGGAGACGGCCTGATCAGGCGATATCGGCCCACGCCAGGCCAGCCACCGAGGAGCAACCCGCCGTGAAACTCGCCATCATCCCCGTCACCCCGTTCCAGCAGAACTGCATCCTGATATGGAACGAGGCGACCATGCGCGGCGCCGTGATCGACCCCGGAGGCGACGTACCGCGCATCCTGGCCGAGATCCAGCACCAGGGTGTCACGGTCGAGCGCATCGCCCTTACCCACGGTCATATCGACCACGCCGCCGGCGCCGCGGAGCTGAAGGAGGCGCTGGGCGGCATCCCGATCGAGGGTCCAGACGAGCGTGACCGCTTCCTGCTGGACGGCCTGGCGGAGGCCGGCCAGGCGCTCGGCCTGCCCGGCGGCCGCCCCGTGACCCCCGACCGCTGGCTGCACGAGGGCGACACGGTGGACCTCGCGGGCGTGGCGTTCGATGTGCTGCACTGCCCCGGGCACACGCCGGGTCACGTGGTGTTCATCAACCGCCCGGCCCGCTTCGCCATCCTGGGGGACGTGCTGTTCCAGGGCTCGGTCGGCCGGACGGACTTCCCATACTGCAGCACCGCCGACCTGATGGACTCGATCGCGACCAAGCTGCTTCCCCTGGGCGACGACATGGCGTTCCTCTGCGGGCACGGCCCTGGCTCGTCGATCGGCGCCGAACGCGCGACCAACCCGTTCCTTCGCGGCTAGCGCCACCTGCCTGCGGCGTGCGGACCTTGGCGGGCAGCAGGACGCTGACCATCTCGTCGGGATGCACCGAGCCTTGTCGGTGCAAGGCGACCCCGTCAGCCTCCTGTGCAGGAACCCTGGCCATGAACCGTCGCGGACCCGTGAACCGTCCGCTGCTTGGCGCGATGGTCCTAGCCATCGCAGCCTGTCTCGCGCCCGCGGCCCGGGCCCAGGTGACAGCTGCGCCCCCCGCAATCATCCCACCGGCGCCGGTGTTCCTGAACCACCCCACCGTAATCGACACGGCGCATCTGAAGAGCGGCGACAGCGTCGTCACGCTCTACGGCATCCAGGGCTGGGGCGGTGACCCAGCGACCAGCCTGCAAGCCTTCATCACCGCCAATGGAGACCGTGTCACCTGCCAGCCACACGACGGCGGCACCGTGACCTGCATACTGCCGACGGGGCTGGATGTCGCCGCCAGCGCCCTGGCCAATGGCGCGGCGAAGACGGCGGAGGATGCCCCCGCCGACTACCAGCGTCAGCAATCCGCGGCGCAGGTCGCCCAGCTCGGCCTTTGGGCCGGAACACCGTCTTTGCCGGTCAGTGTGCAGCACCCCGTCGTGCAGACCACGTCCAGCCTCACCGCCGGCAACCAGAGCTTCGTGCTCGACGGCCTCGCCGGGTTCTCGGCGCCGTTCTACACGCTGCAGCTGCAGACCTACATCGCCGCCCATGGCGATCGCCTGAGCTGCGCGCGACGGCCCAGCGGACGGTTCGTCTGCCTGCTGCCGGACAGCACCGACCTCGCCGCCGCGGCCCTCACCGGCGGCCTCGCGCGGGTCAGCGCCGACGCCAACGCGCAATACCGGGCGGACCAGGCGCAAGCCGTGGCAAGCCGGAGCGGCATCTGGTTCGACCCGCCTGGGCAGGGCAGCATCGCGCAGGGTCCGCTGCTAGCCGCCGTGCCGTATTGCTGCGGCGTCACGCTCCCCGATCCCGGCGCCGGGCTGACCTATGCGGACGGTGTCCCCACCGCGGTGATCGAGAATGAGCCGATTTTCTTTGACTACGACGACCTTCTCGGCTTCGGCTTCTTCGACGTGCGCCACCGGTGGCACGCCGCGCCGGAGCCGTTCCTCGCCCGGCTCAACCACACCTACCCCTCGGGAGCCGGCTTACGGAGCGCCGCAGGGCCGCCCCGAGCGGCCGCACCCTTCCGCACCCCCGCATTCTACGGCGCCGGCGGCGAGCCGGACCCCCTGGTGGCGGACGGGCGCATCCCACCGAACCCGGCGGCTATCGCCAATCGGGTGTCCGGCACCCGTGCCGTGGCCGGGCCCCGGCTCGGGGCCGGCAGCCTCCCCCCGCTCTCCCCAGCCCGCCCGGTCGTC
>CAXSEK010000027.1:0-11892 GCA_964235625.1 uncultured Acetobacteraceae bacterium | reverse complement strand
CCGGCTGATGGGTGCGGACTGCTACAACGTCGTTGCCGCGGGCTGGATCCTGCGCACCTATCTCGGCGAGGCGGGCGGCGACCTGATGCGCGCGATCGGCTATTACCATTCCCACACGGGGCCGCTGAGTGCCGCCTACCGGGCGCAGGTGGTGCGGTCGGCCTACCGGATCTTCGTGCAGCGCCGGGGCTGAACGCGATCGCGGCCACCCGGCGGTCCAGTCCTGCCCCCTGCTTGGCGAGCGCGAAGACAAAGAACACGGCGTGCTCCGCCACGCTGCGGGAGTCGGCCGCTCTTGCCATATGGCGACCTCGTCCGTGTGCATCGATGCGGGGACGAGCGCGGTCTTGGTGTTCAGCACGGGATGGTGCCTTCCTTGTACCAGGCCGGGTCGCGCCTGGCCCGGAATGCGGCCAGACCCTCCTGCCCCTCCACACTGGCGCGCTGCATCCAGCTCTCCTGCGCGAGCTGGGCCATCGCCCGCTCATCCAGCGTCCAGTCATTGGCGCCGAGGAAGGAGTGCTTGGTCACCGCGATCGCACCCGGCGCCGAGCGGAATACCGCATCCAGCATTTCGGTCAGGCGGCCCTCCAGCAGGCCCGGCGCCACCACCTCGTGCACCAGGCCGATGCGCAGCGCCTCCGCCGCGTCGAACCGCTCGCCGGTGATGGCGTAGCGCCGCGTGTGGCGCAGGCCCATGGCATGCACCATGTGGGTGGAGATCGGGGTCGGTGCCACGCCGACGCGCACCTCCGTCAGCCCGAACAGCGCGCCGGGCGTCGCCAGCGCTACGTCCGCGCAGCACACCAACCCGCAGCCGCCGCCGAAGCAGGCGCCGTGGACCAGCGCGATGGTCGGCTTGGGGAACTCGTTCAGCAGCTGCATTGCCCGCACCGTCCCCATGGAGGCGGCGAAGGCCTGCTCCGGCGGGTAGGCGGCGGCGCGGGCAAGCCAATCGAGGTCGGCGCCGGCCTGGAAATGGCGCCCGGCGCCGCGGATCACCAGCGCGCGCACCGCCGGGTCGGGGGCCAGGCGCTGCAAGCCGCCGATTAGGCCGGCCAGCATGTCCTCGTCATACGCATTGCCGCGCGCCGGGCGGTTCAGCGTGGCGGTGGCGACGCCGCGGCCGTCGATCTGCAGTAGGACCGGGTCGTCGCTCATCGGGGGCCTCCGGACAGGAAATCGGCCATCCAGCCGCGGTAGTCGGCGTCCCGCGTGACCTGCCGCATCAGCGCCTCGGACGCGACGCCTGGGATGTCACCCGGCGGCGTACCGTTCCGCAGCGCCTTCAGCGTGTCGTACATGGCGCGGATCGCGGCGGCGAACGGCAGGTGGCCCTGCAACCCGATCCGCACGCCACGGGAGGCGAGATACGTCCGGTCGGTCAACGCCGGCGAGAGCGTGCCAAGCATGATGGGGATACGCACCGCATCGGCCACGGCGTCCAGCTGCGCCCGGGTGCCGACACCGGTCAGGAACACCGCATCCACTCCCGCCGCCTCGTAGGCGCGCACCCGCGCGATGGCGTCCGCCTCGCCCGCGATCTGCATCGCGCTGGTGCGGCCGGCGATGACCAGCGCGCTATCCTGCCGCGCGGCCAGGGCGGCGCGCATCTTCCCCACGCCCTCCTCCACCGGAAGCAACTGCGCCTTGCCGCCGGAACCGAACGCCACCGGCAACAGCGTGTCCTCGATCGTCAGCCCGGCGACACCCGCCACCTCCAGCTCCTGCACCGTGCGCATTACGTTCAGCGCGTTGCCATAGCCGTGGTCCGCATCCACCATCAGCGGCAGGGTGGACGCCGCCCGGGTGATCCGCAGCGCCTGCTCCGCGAACTCCGTCAGCGTCAGCACGATCAGGTCCGGCGCGCCGAGCACCGCCAGGGATCCGGTGGACCCGGCGAACATGCCGCACTCGAACTCTAGGACCTCCGCGATCCGCGCAGACACGGGGTCGTGCACCGAGCCCGGATGCAGGCAGTCCGGCCCGGCCAGCAGCGCGCGGAACCGCTCGCGCCTCGCGGCCCAGGTCAACGCACGCCCTCCAGGCCGGTGGCCTCGGTCGCACCGATCAGGTAGCCCCGAATGTTGCGGCCGAACGCCTGCTCCGCGTTGCTGCCGTCGACTGGAGCGTCCATCGGCGCAGCCCTCCCTGGTTGGTCGCCCAGGCAACTGCGGGAACGCCGCGCCGTCAACTGCGGGCCCCAAGCAGGGCGGCTGCATTTGATTGCGCTAGGGCCCGACGGCCTATACTTGCCGCCGCAGCCGCTCTGCGGCACCACCGGGCGAAACGCCGAAGGACCGCGCATGACGACCCTGCATCCGGATGCACAGCGCCTGCTGGACGTGGTCCGCATCGCCGGACGCTCGCCGGTCCAGGGTTTGACGCCGGCCGAGGCCCGCACCCAATACAGCGCGTCCCGAGCCGTGCTGCAGCCGCCGCCGCAGGACGTGGCCGAGACGCGCGACGTCACGATCGAGGGCGCGGCTGGGCCCATCCCGGCACGGCTGTATCGTGGTGCGGCAACGCCGGGCGGCCCACTCCCCGCCATGCTGTTCCTGCACGGCGGCGGCTGGGTCGTCGGCGACTTGGAGAGCCATGACGGCGTGTGCCGCCGCCTGGCCAACCTGGCGGGATGCTGGGTCCTAGCCGCGGACTACCGGCTGGCGCCCGAACATCCCTTTCCCGCCGCCGTGGAGGACAGCGCCGCCGCGCTGCGCTGGCTCGCCGCCCACGCGGCCGCTATCGGTATCGACCCGACCCGGCTTGCCGTGGCGGGGGACAGCGCGGGCGGCAACCTGGCCGCCGTGCTGGCGCTGATGGGGCGGGACGGCACGGTGCCGGCCACCGCCTGCCAGATTCTCTTCTACCCGGCAACCGACCTGGCGATGGACTCGCCATCCTACACCAAGCACCTGGCCCACGGCGTGCCCCTGACGGCGTCCAGCATGCGCTGGTTCATCGATCACTACGCCCCCGACCCGGCGCAACGCGTGGACTGGCGCGCCTCCCCCCTGCGCGCGCCCAGCCTGGCCGGCACACCCCCCGCCTTCGTGCTCTCCCTCGGCCAGGACCCGCTGGCCGACGAGGCCCGCGCCTACGCCGCCCGGCTGGAGGCGGAGGGCGTGCGGGTGACTGCCGTCCACTTGTCGGACCACATCCACGGCATCGTCACGATGACCCGCCTCATCGCCGCCGGCGACATGGTCGTGGAATGGGCCACGCGCTTCCTGAAGGATTGCTGGCAGGTGGTATAGCCGCCGTATGGCAGACCCACCCCTCCCACCGCTGGACCGCAGCCTCGCCCTGGCGGCGGTGGAGACCGGCACGCGCCGCTACTTCGCGGACCGGCGGGCCCGGGTGCAGCCGTTCGTGGATGCGCATTTTTCGCTCCGGGGCAGCCTCGGGCTGCACAAAGCCGCGGTCGGGTGGGACATCGCGAAGGCGCCGCTGAACCTCACCCTCGCGGCCCCGCAGATCGCGATGCAGCTGGGTGCCGCGGCGGCCCGCAAGCTGGGGGCGAAGGGCGCTGCCGCCACCCTGGGCCGCTCCATCATGCTGCGGACCGCCGTGTCCCGGGACCTTGAATGGCTGGTGCATACCGAGCTGCTGGAGCTGCCCTTCACACAGCCGGGCCGCGAGAGCCAGACCGACGCCCTGGCCGCGGCCATCCTAGATGACCCGGCGCTCGGGGCCGCCCTCGCCGCCTCGCTCGCCGAACTGGGCCGCCGCGGCGACGACCCGGCGTTCCGCCACCGGCTGGAGCACGCGATGGCTGAGCTCGCCTCCAGCCGCGCCGCCGCCGCCGAGATCACCACTGGGCTGCTGACCCTGGGTGCCGGGGCCCTGGCGCTCAACAAGATCACGCCGGGTGCGGCGACGCTCGGCCCGGCGCTGGCGGGGGTGATGGCGCAGCAGGCGGCGGTGTCCGCCTTCCCGCTCGGCGGCTGGCTGGGCGGCGTGTGGTATGGGCTGTTTCCCGTGGCCCCCACGGCGCTGATGACGATTGGTGCCACCGGCGGGCTGATGCTGGCCGCCACCACCTTCGCTGCTTTCGCGGGTGTGGTGTCGGACCCGATCCAGCGCGCTTTGGGGCTGCACCGCGCCCGGTTGATGAAGCTGCTGGACGCGCTGGAGCGGCAGTTGTTCGATGAGGCAGCCGCCGGGTTCGCCGTGCACGACCATTATGTCGCCCGGCTGCTCGACCTGTTCGACATCGTGGCCACGGCCGTCCGGCTCGCCCGTGGCTGATTGCCACAGCCGGCATTTGCCCCGGTGCGCGCCCGTGCGGTAGACGATCCGCTTACGCCTGGAGCCTGACCTCATGCCAGTGATGGCCGACCGCTGGATACGCCGCATGGCCCAGGACCATGGCATGATCGAACCTTTCACCGAGGCGCAGAAGCGTGACGGGGTGATCAGCTATGGTCTGTCCTCCTACGGCTACGACGCCCGGGTGGCCGACCAGTTCAAGATCTTCACCAATGTCGACAGCGCCATCGTCGACCCCAAGAACTTCAACCCGAATAGCTTCGTCGACCGGCAGGGCGCGGTTGCAATCATCCCGCCCAACAGCTTCGCGCTGGCCCACACGATGGAGTATTTTCGCATCCCGCGGGACATTCTGGTGATCTGCCTCGGCAAATCCACCTACGCCCGCTGCGGCATCATCGTGAACGTGACCCCGCTGGAGCCCGAGTGGGAGGGCCAGGTCACGATCGAGATCAGCAACACCACCCCGCTTCCCGCCCGCATCTATGCCGGCGAGGGCATCTGCCAGTTCCTGTTCCTGCAAGGCTCCGAACCGTGCGAGACCAGCTATGCCGACCGTGCTGGCAAATACATGCACCAGCGCGGAACCTCCCTGCCCCGGATGTGAAGGACCGCCTCTGATGGACAGAATTCGTATCCGCGGCGGCCGCCCGCTCTCCGGCGAGATCGCTATTTGCGGTGCCAAGAACGCCGCCCTGCCGCTGATGGCCGCCGGGCTGCTGACGGAGCAGCGGCTGACGCTGACCAACGTGCCGCGCCTGGCCGACATCGACACCATGAGGAGCCTGCTGGAGCAGCACGGCATCGCAGTGGAGCCGCTCGGCAACGAGGGCCGGATGCTCTCGCTCGGCGGCCCCATCACCAGCACCGAGGCGCCCTACGAGATCGTGCGCAAGATGCGCGCCTCCGTGCTCGTCCTCGGCCCGCTGCTGGCCCGCTGCCGCGAGGCACGCGTTTCCCTGCCGGGCGGCTGCGCAATCGGCACCCGCCCGGTGGACCTGCACCTCAAGGGGCTGGAGCAAATGGGGGCGCAGATCACGCTCGGCTCCGGCTACATCAACGCCGTGGCGCCGGGCGGGCTGCGGGGGGCCACGATCGTGCTACCCTTCGCCTCCGTCGGCGCCACCGAGAACCTGCTAATGGCAGCGAGCCTGGCGGACGGGCAGACCACCATCGCCAACGCCGCGCGCGAGCCCGAGATCGGTGACCTGGTGGCGTGCCTGCAGGCCATGGGCGCCAGGATTGAGGGCAGCGGCACCGGCACGCTGGTGATCGAGGGCGTGGCAAGCCTGCACGAAGCCACCCACCCCATCATCCCCGACCGGATCGAGACCGGCACCTACGCCTGCGCCGCCGCCATCACCGGCGGCACTGTATTTCTGCGCGGCGCCGATCTAGCCCACCTGGCGGCCGTGCGCTCCGTGATGGACGCGGCCGGCGTCGAGGTCGACGCCGAACCCGGCGGCGTGCGCGTGACCCGGCGCAACGGCCTGCACGGCACGGACGCGATGACCGAGCCGTATCCCGGGTTTCCGACCGACATGCAGGCACAATTGATGGTGCTGTTGAGCGTCGCCGAAGGCGCCTCGATGCTGACGGAGACCATCTTCGAGAACCGCTTCATGCATGTCAGCGAACTCACCCGCATGGGCGCACGGATCAATGTGCATGGTGCCTCGGCGATCGTGCGCGGGGTGGCGCAGCTGTCCGGCGCCCCGGTGATGGCGACGGACCTAAGGGCCAGCGCCTCCCTGGTGATCGCCGGCCTGGCCGCGGCGGGAGAGACGGTGGTGAACCGCGTCTACCACCTGGACCGCGGCTACGAAGCGCTGGAGCAGAAGCTCGCCGCCTGCGGCGCAGACGTAGAACGCATCGCAGGCTGACCGACACCCGCAATCCACCCTATCAGCGGTTGGGCATCTCTCCCGCCGCGAGCAGCGCCTGCGTGATCGCCACCATCCGGCGGGACTGGTGGCGGATTGCCGCGAAGTCCTCCTCGCGCGGCGGCCGGTTCTCCTCGCCCACGATGGCCGACGCACCGTAGGGCGACCCGGCCTCGAGCATCGCCTCGTCGGTGTAGCCGGTGGGCAGGATGATCATTCCCATGTGCGCCATGGGTGCGTAGAGCGAGAGCGTTACGACCTCGGTGCCGCCATGCGGCCATGACGCCGTTGCGAAGGCGCCACCGACCTTGCCGGCCAACTTGCCCTTTTTCCATTGCGGGCCGAGCTGGTCGAAGTAGTTCTTCAGCTCGGTCGCCATCGCACCGAAGTAGCAGGGCGTGCCGAACAGGATCGCATCCGCCCATTCCCCGTCCTCCATCGTGGGTGCCCCGTACAGGCCGTTCTGCCGCTGGGCACTCTCTTTCCAGCCCTTGCCGCCCATCTGCTCCTCGTCCACCACCTCCCGCGCCCGCCGCAGGCGCACAGCGGCCCCCGCCTCCTGAGCTGACTCCCCGGCGGCGACGGCCAGTTTCTCCACTGAGCCGAAGCGCGAGTAGAACGCGATGAGCAGGCGGGGCTGTTCGGGCACGGGCAGGTCCTGACCAACGGGAGGCAGTCAGGTGATAGCGCGCTGCACTTCGCCCACCCCGGGACCGGAGGAAAACTCGCTTCGCAACCCCGCCAGCGCCGTCTAGGTTGGCCGCAACGATCGGGAGGAACTCACAAATGGAACGCACCGCACTCGTCACGGGTGCCAGCGGCGGCATCGGTCGCGCCTCGGCGCTCGCCTTGGCAAAAGACGGATTTGCCGTCGCACTAGCCGGCCGCCGGCGCGAGCAGCTGGAGCAGACGGCGGCCCTCGCCGGCAGCGCCACGACGCTCGTCATCCCGACCGACGTGTCGGACAAGGGCTCGGTCGAGACCCTGTTCGCCACCATCGGGCGCGAATGGGGCCGGCTGGACGTGCTGTTCAACAACGCCGGCGGCAACGTGCCCTCGACCAATTTCGGTGACCTGACCGACGAGCAGTGGGAGCATGTGGTCGGCGTGAACCTCACCGGGGTGTTCCGGGTCGCTCGCGGCGCGTTCCGCATGATGCGTGACCAGCAGCCGCAGGGGGGCCGCATCATCAACAACGGCTCCGTCTCCGCCCACACCCCTCGGCCAGGCTCGGCGCCCTACACCTCTACCAAGCACGGCGTGGCCGGCCTGACGAAAACGATCGCGCTGGATGGTCGCAAGTTCAACATCGCCTGCGGCCAGGTGGACGTCGGCAATGCCGCCACGGACATGACGGCCCGCATGTCCCGCGACGTCCCGCAGGCGGATGGCACGATGAAGCAGGAACCGGTGATGGACGTGCAGAACGTCGCCCGCTCGGTCGCCCTGATGGCCTCCCTACCGCTCGATGCCAACATCCTGACGCTCACCGTCATGGCAACAGGCATGCCCTTCGTCGGCCGGGGCTAAGTACCTCTCCCTCCCCTTGTGGGGAGGTAGGCCGCGCACCGTGCCTCAGGCGGAGGATGAGGCCCGTCCTAAACGTAGTGCTCCGCCAGCGGCGCGAACCCGTTGAACCGCTGGCTGGCATACGTCGTCACATATGCCCCGGCGGACATGACATTCACCGTGTCGCCATGCGTGAGTGCCATCGGCAGCCGGTAGTTGCTCCGTTCGTACAGGATGTCCGCCCCGTCGCAGGTTGGACCGGCAATGCACACCGGCCCGGTCGCCGCGCCGTCATGCGGCGTCTCGATCCGATACTTGATCGACTCGCCCTCGGTCTCCGCCAGCCCGCCGAAGCGGCCGATGTCCAGGTACACCCAGCGCGTCGGGTCCTCCGGGATACGCTGGCTGACCAGCACCACCTCGGCATGCACCACGCCCGCGTCGCCCACCATGGAGCGCCCCGGCTCGATCAGGATTTCTGGCAGGTCGTTGCCGAAATGCTCCGTCATCGCGTGCATGATCGCGTTGGCGAAGCGGTCCACCGTGGGGACCTCCTCGCGGTAGCGCACGGGGAACCCTCCACCCAGATTTACCATGCGCAGCTTCACGCCGGCATTGCGCAGATCGGTGAACAGCATGCCCACTCGCGCGATCGCGACCTCGTAGGCGGATGTGCACATTTGCTGCGAGCCAACGTGGAACGACAAGCCGTATGGGTCCATCCCCATCTCACCCGCCCGCACCATCAACTCGCGCGCCCGCTCCACCGTGGTGCCGAACTTGCGGGAGAGCGGCCAGTCCGCCCCCTTATTCTCCACTAGCAGGCGGCAATAGACGCGGCTGCCAGGCGCATGCCGGGCCAGCTTCTCCAACTCCTCGATCGAGTCGAAGGCGAACATGTCGACACCAGCGGCAAAGGCCCGCTGGATGGCAGAGACCTTCTTGATCGTGTTGCCAAACGAGATCGTACCCGGCGCGGCACCGGCATCGAGGCACATGCTGACCTCCTCATATGAGGCCGCATCGAACGCGCTGCCCATCTGCACGAGGCGCTCTAGGATCGGTGCAGCCGGATTCGCCTTTACCGCGTAGTAGACGCGGGCGAGCGGAAGCGCGCGCAGGATCGCACGATAATTCTCCTCCACGCGATCCACGTCGAGGACGAGGCACGGAGTGGCCGGACGCAAGTCGGCCAGGTACTGCGCGATTTTGGGCGTCATCGCACGATTGCCTTCTGATAGCCGCACACCTTTCCAGGCGGTGATGCGGGAGTTGACGAAACGGTCGAACGAACCAGCGGAAAAAAACACTTGCCAGAACGCTTGACGTCGTTGCGTAACCCGAAGGCCAGAGGCACGTGCGTTGCTGCGTGGATCGCGCAGATAGGACCCCGAGGCATGGGGCGCAAGCGCTAATTTGGCGTTGCACCAAGAAAATCCCGCCTTGCGTTAAGCTCCTGATAGAGAAGGCTGATGTCGCAGCCTCCAAAGGCCCAAACCACCATGTCAGACCGCGCCGAGCTGCCTGATCTGCCCATTCCGCCGCTGCCTGGCCGCGCGGACGTCATCGATCCGTCGATCGCCACTGCGGCCGCCGATTCCCAAGCCCTGGGCCGCCTCGCCAACAGCCCGCTGGACATCCCCTGGCGGGGCTGGAAACGCGTGCTCCGGCGCACCTGGCGGGAGATCATCTCGGACCGCGTCTCGCTCGTCGCCGCCGGCTGCGCTTTCTACGGCACCCTGGCGCTGTTCCCGGCGATCTCGATGCTGATCTCGATCTACGGGCTGGTGTTCGACCCGGCCACGGTCGAGCCGCAGCTTGCAACCCTGCAGGACTTGCTGCCGCCTTCGGCGTTCCAACTGATCTCCGAACGTGTCCACATGCTGGTCAGCAAGCCGCAGGGCGCGCTCACGACGCAGCTGCTGGTCAGCACGGGTGTCGCACTCTGGTCCTCGGCGACCGGCACCAAATCCATCATCTCGGCCCTCAACCTTGCTTATGAGGAGCGGGAGCGGCGGTCCTTCCTCCGCTTCCAGCTGATCGCGTTCGTGATGACGCTCATGGCACTGACCGGTGCCGTGCTCGGGCTGGGGTTCATGGTCGCCTTGCCGCCCGCGCTGCAGATGCTCGGCTACGAGGGGAACTCGGCGGCCCTGGTGCGGGTCGCCGGGTTGCTGTTGCTGGTCAGCTTCGTCATGGGGTCGCTGTCGCTGCTGTATCGCTTCGGGCCCTGCCGGGAGGCGGCGCAGTGGCAGTGGATCACGCCGGGCTCGATGGTGGCGACCGTGCTGTGGCTGATCGCGTCGGCCCTGTTCAGCTTCTACGTCGGCCACCTGGCCAGCTACGACGCCACCTACGGCCCGCTTGGCGCCGTGGCGGGCGTCATGATGTGGTTCTTCGTTACAGTCTACGTTGTACTGCTCGGTGCTGAACTGAATGCCGAGCTAGAATTACAGACGGCACGTGACAGCACGGGCGGTCCGCCGAAGCCGAGCGGCCGGCGCGGTGCCTACGTCGCAGACCACGTGGCTCGCCAATAGCGATGTCCGCCGTCTCGTCGTCGCTCGCCTCGGCCACTTCGACCGGCACGTCGCTGGCCGATGCGATCGACACTACCGCGCGGCCGCGCCCGAGCAGCCCGATCTCCCGCGCCGCCCCCTTGGACAGATCGATGATGGCGCTCCGCCCGCCCATCCGGTCGTTCACGAGCACCACCACGGACTGCCCCGTGTCGTTCATGGTCACCCGCACGCGCGAGCCGAGCGCGATGCTGCGGCTGGCGGCGGTCATGCCTTCCTGGTCGAAGACATCGCCACTGCTGGTGCGCAGACCGTCGTGCCGGGCGCCATACCAGGATGCCACGCCGACCGTCTCGGCCAGCGCCGCACCTGGCAGCAGGGCCGCCATTGCAAGGGCCGGGAGTAGCTGAGTGGTCCGTGGCATCGTGTGGTTCGCTCCAGTGCCACCGGGTTGGGGCGACCGGATAGTCACTCAGCCGTGAGCGGAGGATCAAGTGGTAACTAAGCCGCGAGCCACCGCAACGGTTCGGGCATCGTCCGAAATTGTGCCATCTGGACCACACTACATCGAGTGAGAGCTTGAAATTTATAGAACCTTTATGGCTGCCTGTAGCTATCTAGACTTGAGTGTTACTGAATTTTACAAGTGTTGCTTCGTCCTCTCTACCGATGCTGCAAACGTCCGAGCCGTCCAGTGAAGTGTAGGCAGACGCGACCAGCACCGTCGCCCGTCTGCCACACCGCCTGTGGCGCATAGGCCATCTTCACGGAAAACGTGATCGCAGTTCCTTGTAGAGCAGGCTGGTGGCGGCATGCGTCAGCCTTCGTTGGACGTGTCACCAACCCCATGCTACGGGCGCCCGCCATGTCAGAACATCGAACGCCTGGCCCGCTGCCGCTGGTCGCCGTGCTGAACGGCCCGAACATGAACATGCTCGGCCTGCGCCAGCCGCATCTTTACGGTGCAGCGACCCTGGACGACGTCGAGACGCTCTGCGCCGAAACAGCCATGGCACTCGACCTCGCGATCGACTTCCGCCAGTCCAACCACGAGGGCGAACTGGTCACGTGGGTGCAGCAGTTTCGCAGCACGGCGTCCGGCATCGTCATTAATCCCGCGGGCTACACGACCACCTCGGTCGCCTTGATGGACGCACTGCTGGCCAGCGAACTGCCCGTCATCGAAGTGCACGTGACCAATATTCACCGGCGGGAGGAGTTCCGGCAGCACTCCTTTGTCTCCCGCGTCGCCGAGGGCGTGATCTGCGGCTTCGGCGTCCGTGGCTACGCCCTGGCCCTCGAGGCGATGGCCGCGCTGCTGCTCGACCGCTTGGAGCAACCATGAGCCGTTTGCCAATCGACACTGCCGAGATCCGGGCGTTGGCCGAAATCCTGGCCGATACCGGGCTGACCGAGATCGAGGTGTCGGACGGGGAGAGCCGCGTCCGCGTCGCGCGCACGCCCGCAATGGTCGCGGCGGCGGTCCCAGCCCTTGCCGCGCCACCAGCCGCCGCGGGTGCCGCTGCCCCGTCCCATGAGGTTGTCGCCCCGGCCGACCATCCGGGGGCGGTGACCAGCCCGATGGTCGGCATCGCCTATCTCTCGGCCGAGCCCGGAACCCCGCCGTTTGTGACACCGGGCCAATCGGTCGCCGCCGGGCAGACTGTGCTGCTGATCGAGGCGATGAAGACGTTCAACCAGATCAAGGC
>CAXSEK010000026.1:0-11956 GCA_964235625.1 uncultured Acetobacteraceae bacterium | reverse complement strand
CGCATACCCCTCCGCGTGGATGTAGCTGATCTCCTTCAGCTTGAGCGCCCCCTCCATCGCGATCGGGTAGCAGCCGCCGCGGCCCAGGAACAGCACGTCGCGCGCACCGGCCACGCGTTCGGCCACCGCCGCCAGGTCCAGCGCCAGCGCGTCCGCGGCCCGGCTCGGCAACTCCAGCAATGCGTCCACCAACGCGGTCTCGCGCGCCGCGTCCATCGTGCCGCGCGCCCGGGCAGCGGCGATGGCGAAGCAGGCCAGGGTGGTGAGCTGGGCAGTGAACGCCTTGGTGCTGGCGACGCCGATCTCCTGCCCGGCCAGCGTCTCCAGCACGGCGTCACTCTCGCGGGCCATGGTGCTCTCCGGCACGTTCAGGATGCTGAGCACGTGCTGCCCGGCGCCGCGTAACGAGCGCAGTGCGGCCAGGGTGTCCGCCGTCTCGCCCGACTGGCTGACCAGCAAGGCGAGCCCGCCCGACTGCAGCGGCGGTTCGCGGTAGCGCAGCTCGCTGGCGACGTCCGCATCGGTCGGCAGGCGCGCCTCGCTCTCCAGCCAGTGCCGCGCGACCAGGCCCGCGTAATAGGCGCTGCCGCAGGCGGTCACCGTCGCACGCGGGAGGGCCGCCAGGTCAAACGGCAGCTCGGGGAGGGCGACGGTGCGCGTCGCCGGGTCGATCATGCGCTGCAGTACCTGGCCGATGACGCTCGGGTGCTCGTGCAGCTCCTTTTCCATGAAGTGGCGGAAGCCCTCCTTGCCGATCGCCATGCCCGTGTGGACCGTGCGCCGCACCTCGCGCTGCACGGCCTGCCCGGCGCCGTCGTAGAAGCGGGCGCCGTCGCGGGACAGCACGGTCCAGTCGCCGTCGCGCAGGAAGGCGATGCGCTGGGTGAGCGGCGCCAGGGCCAGGCTGTCGGAGCCGAGGAACATCTCGTCCTCGCCGAAGCCCACGGCCAGCGGCGCACCGTGCTGGGCGCCGACCATCAGCCCGTGCTGCCCGGCGAACACCACCGCCAGCGCGTAGGCGCCCTCCAGCCGGGCGAACGTGGCCTGCGCTGCGTCCACCGGCGCCATGCCGCGCTGGAGGTGCAGGTCCAGCATCATGGCCACTGTCTCGGTGTCGGTTTCGGTCTCGAACACCTGGCCGGCGGCCTCCAGCTCGTGGCGCAGGGCGGCGTGGTTCTCGATGATGCCGTTATGCACGACGGAGACCCGTGCGGTGCCGTGCGGGTGGGCGTTGGTCTCGGTGGGGGCACCGTGGGTCGCCCAGCGCGTGTGGCCAACCCCCGTGGTGCCCGGCATCGGCGATTGCCGCAGAACGGCGGCGAGGTTGTGTAGCTTGCCGGGGGCGCGGCGCCGCTCGATGTGGCCGTTGGAGAGTGTGGCGATCCCCGCACTGTCGTAGCCGCGGTATTCCAGCCGTTGCAGCGCGTCCAGCAGCAGGGGGGCAGCCGGCCTCGCCCCAAGCACTCCGACGATCCCGCACATCAGCGCTTCTCCTTCTTCGCGGCGCGAAAATCCGCGGCCCGGCCCGGCTTGGTGGTCTGGCGCGCACGGCCGAACGCCATGGCGTCCGCCGGCACGTCCTCGGTCACGGTGCTGCCAGCCACCACCATGGCGCCGTCCCCCACGCTCACCGGGGCGACCAGCGACGTATTGGAGCCGATGAAGGCTTGGTCGCCGATCGTGGTGCGGTGCTTGCCGAAGCCATCATAGTTCACGGTGATGGTGCCGGCGCCGATATTGGTGCGGGCGCCGACCGACGCGTCCCCGATGTAGGACAAGTGGTTGGCCTTGGCCCCCTCCCCCAGAAGCGCCGCCTTCAGCTCGACGAAATTGCCGACATGCGCACCCGCCCCCACCACCGTGCCGGGCCGCAACCGGGCGAACGGGCCGATGATGGCGCCGGGCCCGACGCTGCATCCCTCGAGATGGCAGAACGCGCGGATCTCGGCGCCGCCCGCCACCGACACGCCGGGTCCGAACACCACGTTCGGCCCGACCGTGACGTCCGGCGCCAGGGCCGTGTCGGCCGAAAAAAAGACCGTCTCGGGCGCGGTCAGCGTGGCGCCGCCCGCCATCGCCACATGCCGCAGCCAGCTCTGCACCGTGGCCTCGGCGGCCGCCAGTTCCGCGCGGGAGTTCACGCCGCGCAGCTCCGCTTCCGGCGCCTCGACGGCGGCGACGCGCACGCCCTCGGCCCGGGCGATGCTGACGACGTCCGTCAGGTAGTACTCGCCCTTGCTGTTGTCGTTGCGCAGGGCACGCAGCCAGCGGTGCAGGTCGGCTGCGGCCGCGCAGATCACCCCGGCGTTGCACAGGCCGATCGCCCGCTCCGCCGGCGTTGCGTCGGCCCATTCCACGATGCGCTCCACGCCGCCCTCGGACGTGATGACACGGCCGTAGCGCCCCGGATCGGCCGGGCGCATGGCGAGCAGCACCAGCCCCGCCTCTGCACGCGCGGCAAGCAGGCGGCGCAGCGTATCCGGCCGGATCAGCGGGTTGTCGGCATACAACACCGCCACATCCCCGGTGCCGAACCAGGGCGCGGCCTGCAATGCGGCATGTCCCGTACCGAGCCGTTCGTGCTGCACCGCGACCGGATGCGGGGCGGCGGCCCGGACCACCGCCTCCATCTCCGGCCCGACGACCACCACGGCGCGGTCGAACACCCCGGCACAGGACCCGAGCAGGTGGTGCAGCATCGGCCGCCCGGCGAGCGGATGCAGCGCCTTGGGCAGCGACGAATTCATGCGGGTGCCGAGGCCCGCGGCGAGAAGGATTGCGGTGGCGTCCATGGTGACCGGTAACGGTGCCGGGCCTGCCGTGTCAAAGTCAGGGCGAACAAGATTGGTTTCAGAGGGTGACAGGGCGGTAGCGCGTCTCCCGCTTCCCTTTTGGAGGAGGCCGGGGTGGGGGAGCTTGGGATCCCGCAGTTACCAGCCGTAATAAGACGGTGGCTGGCCGCCATAATAGTATGTGCGGCCGGACGCGAACTGGCCCGGATACGGCAGCCGGCGTCCCCAATCCCATCCCGGATAGCCCGACGCGGCCGCGTCGTAAGTCGGCTCGGTATGCGCAGGCGCGACGCGGCGCGGCTCGGCATGGGCCAGGCGCAGTGGCTGAGCGGCCGGTGCGGGGGGTACCGGCGGGATCGGTAGTTTCAGCACGGCTTGCAGCTCGGGTATGCCCGCTGCATGCGGCGCCGGGTGCGGGCGGGTATCCGGCGGCGGCAGCATCGCCAGCAGGGACCGGTTCTCGAACGGCACCGGCGCGGGCAGCGCAACCGGTGGTGCGACCGGCCCCGGGATAACCACCGCAGCGAGGGCGGCTTGGGGCGGCTCCAGCAACGGCGCCGGCGGCACGTAGATGGCCTGCAACGCGCCGGCCCCGACAGCGGCGGCCCCGGCCAGGCCGGTCCAGGTGAACGCCAGCGTTCTGAACGAGAAGACTGTCATGGAGCGACCCCTCGGCTAACCGGCGCCCGAAAGCGACGCACTGAACATCATTATTAAGAGTCGCCGTCCGTCAATGCCAGCGGAAGTGTCGTGCGGGCCCGGGCGGCCGCTGGCGAGGGAGCCACCCAGGGCCGGTCGCCACGAAACAAGCGGTCCGATACGACGGTCGCCGCGCCGTCCCGCAGCCAGACTGCATGGGCGCCGTCCCGCCAGACGGTGAAGCGGTCGATCCGGGGCAGCGCCGGGCAGGCGGACCGCGCCGGCTCGGCGGAAACGACGAGCGCCACGCCGGTGCAATCCGCCGCCTTGTCAGTCCGCGCGAGCAGCACGGTGGCGCCACCCCGCGCCACCCGGCACCCGGCGGTGGTACACTGGACGGTGCCGGGCGCGCCGTTCTCCGGGAACGGCGACGCCAGGTCCTCCGCCCAGTATTGCTGCCATGAATCGAGCACGAACCGGGAGGCACCCGGCCGCGCTTGCAGGTAGGCCGGAGAGCGTAGCGCGATCAGGCGTGCATCCGGCGCCACCAGCAGGTCGGCGGGCGGGCTTGCCAGGCCGGAGAGCAGGCCGGCCAGGATCACCGGCCCCCCCGCGAGCCGCAGCCCCGACCGCCACAGCCCCAGCCAGGCCAAGCCGAGCGCCGTCACCGCCAGCCCCCAGGCCGGCATGTGCGGCACCAGGAACACCGCCTCCGGCAGCGCCGAGACCGTGCGGGCGACAAACAGGACGGCGTCCAGCCCCCACCTCATCGGCCACAACGCCACCTGGTCCAGCCCGAGCGGCATCAGCAGCAGCGCCAGCAGCCCCGCCGGCATCACCAGCGTGGCGGTGAGCGGCACGGCAACGAAGTTGGCCAGAATGAAGTAGGCCTGCACCCGGCCGAAATGGTAGGCGCCGAACGGGGCGGACGCGGCCCCCGCCAGCAAGCTGGTCAGCATCAACGTGGTCGCGTGGTGCAGCATGGGCCGGCGGCGGATGCGCGACAGCGAGGGCCGCATTGCCTCGTAGCCGGCGATCAGGGCGAGCACGGCCGCGAAGCTCATCTGGAACGAGACGCCGAGCACCTCCTGCGGTGCCGCCGCCATCAGCGCCAGCGCCGCCAGCGCCAGCCCCCGCATGGAGATCGCCCGGCGCCCCACCGCCACGCCGAGCGTAACCAGCGCCGCCATCGCGAAGGAGCGCAGCACCGGCACGTGCATGCCCGTCATCAGCACGTAGCCCGCCCCCACCGTAAGCGCCGCCGCGGCCGCGACCTGCTTGCAAGGCCACCGCAGCGCCGCCCACTCCCACAGCGCCAGGCCGAACCGTGCCGCCCCCATCACCAGGCCCATGACGATGCCGATATGCAGTCCGGCCACCGCGAGCAGGTGAGAGAGGCCCGAGTCGCGGAACGCCGCCCGGTCTTCCGGCGGGATCGCCGTGCCGAGGCCGGTGAACAACACAGCGGCGATGGTGCCCTCCGGGCCGGGCAACCCCGCCCTGAACCGGCCCGCCACCGCCTCGCGCACGCGCTGCAGCCAGCCGGCCGCGACCGCCTCCGACTCGGTGAGCCGCACGACTGGGCCGAGTGCGGTGCCGGATCCGCCGAGGCCAGAGAAATACGCGTCCCGCTGCAGATCCCACGCACCGGGATAAGCGGGCGGGGCCGGTCCGCGCAGCACGGTGCGGATACGAACCTGGTCGCCACTGGCCAGCGGAGTCACGTCCGTGGCGCGCAACCGAATGTGCAGCGTACGGGGCAAGGCCGGCCCGTCATCCAGCCTGGCGTCGGCCAGGGTCAGGCGGCGGCCCTCGGGCAACTGCTCGATCCGGCCGATCCTGCCCGTGGCCACGGTGGCCTTCGCCGGTAGGGTGAGCAGCGGGGCCGCGCGATGCGTGGCCCATTGCGCCGAGGCGAACCCGGCAGTCGCCGCCAGCACCGCCAGCGACACCGGCCGCGCCGCCGAGCGCCGCAGCAGCACCGCGAGCGCCACCCCGGATGCGGCCAATACCGGCCCGGCATACAGCGGCGGCTCTCGCCCCAACACGAAGAAGCCGAGCACGCCGCCGGCCATGAACACCGCCAGCCACGGCATGAACCGGCCTCGCTCGGCCTCCACGACGGCCAGCAGCCAGGCGGGCACGGTGGGCATCCCAATGGTCCGGATCGCGAATACCATGGCATTCATGGACGGACAGTAGCGCCCATGCCCTCCCCACGCCACACGCCAGCGTGCTATGGCGCAGCACCATGACCGTACGGACCCGTTTCGCCCCCTCGCCCACCGGCCTGCTGCATATCGGCGGCGCGCGCACGGCGCTGTTCAACTACCTATTCACCCGCCATCACGGCGGCGAGTTCCTGCTGCGGGTCGAGGACACCGACCGTGCCCGCTCCACCGCCGCCTTCACCGCCGCGATCCTGGACAGCCTGGACTGGATGGGACTCGAGCGGGATGCGCCGGAGATCTACCAGTCCACCCGCGCCGCCCGCCATGCCGAGGTGGCGCACGGCATGCTGGAGAGCGGCCACGCCTACCGCTGCTGGTCCACCCCCGAGGAGATCGCCGCCGCCCGCGACCGTGCCAAGGCGGAGAGCCGCCCGCTTCGCTACGACAGCCCGTGGCGGGACCGCACCGGCGGCACGGGACCGTTCGTGATCCGCCTCCGCGCCCCGCGGGACGGCGAGACGGTGGTGGACGACCTGGTCCAGGGCCAGGTCCGCGTCGGCAACGCCGAGCTGGACGACATGATCATCCTGCGCAGCGACGGCACGCCCACCTATCAGCACGCCGTGGTAGTGGACGACCACGACATGGGCATCACCCACGTCATCCGCGGCGACGACCACCTGACCAACACGTTCAGGCAGATCCAGGTATTCCTTGCCAACGGGTGGGAGGTGCCGCGCTTCGCCCACGTGCCGCTGATCCACGGGCCGGACGGCGCCAAGCTCTCCAAGCGGCATGGCGCCGCCTCGGTGACGGATTTCCGGGAGGCCGGCTACCTGCCCGAGGCGCTGTGCAACTACCTGCTGCGGCTCGGCTGGGGGCATGGCGATGCGGAGCTGCTGGACCGCGCCGAGGCCATCGGCCTTTTCGACCTGGACGGCGTCGGCCGGGCGCCGAGCCGCATGGACTACAAGAAGCTCGACAACCTCAACGGCGTCTGGCTGCGCGGCGCCGACGACGCCCGATTGGCGGCCGAGGTGGTGGCGCGGCTGAACGCAAGCGGGTTGCCAGCGGACGGTGTCGCGGACCGTATCCGGATGCTGATGCCGGGCCTGAAGGAGCGGGCCAAGACCCTGGTGGAACTCACTGAAAGTTCGGCGTTCCTGGCCCGCGGCCTACCCATCGAGATGGACGCGAAGGCCGCCGCGCTGCTGACCGACGAAGCCCGCGCCATGCTCCGCGCGGTGGCGGACGATCTGGCCGCGACCGATTTCTCCGGCCCCGCTTTGGACGCCGCCCTGCGCGCCTATGCCGAACGCACCGGCAAGAAGCTCGGCCAGGTCGCGCAACCGCTGCGCGCCGCGCTCACCGGCACCACGACGAGTCCCGGAATTGATGTCACCCTGGCCGCCCTCGGCCGCGATGAGGCGCTCGCCCGGTTGCAGGCTGCGGCCGCATGAACCTGCCCAGCCGCCACCTGCTCGCCATCGAGGGGCTGCATCCGCCACAGATCAGCCAGTTGCTGGACCTGGCCGAGAGCTACGTGCTGCTCAACCGCTCCGGCAAGACGCAGCGGGACCTGCTGCGCGGGCGCACCCTGATCAACCTGTTCTTCGAGGACAGCACCCGCACCCGCACCAGCTTCGAGTTGGCCGGCAAGCGGCTGGGGGCGGACGTGATCAACATGTCCGTCTCCTCCTCCTCGGTGAACAAGGGGGAGACGCTGCTGGACACCGCCGGCACGCTGAACGCGATGCAGTGCGACCTGCTGGTGGTGCGGCACGACCAGTCGGGCGCGCCGTCCCTGCTGGCGCAGAAGGTGGACGCGGCGGTGATCAACGCTGGTGACGGGCTGCACGAGCACCCGACCCAGGCGCTGCTGGACGCGCTGACCATCCGGCGCCGCCGCGGCCGGCTGCAGGGGCTGACGGTCGCGATCTGCGGCGACATCCTGTATTCCCGGGTGGCGCGGTCCAACATCCACCTGCTGACCACCATGGGCAGCCAGGTCCGCGTCATCGGGCCGCCCACGCTGATCCCGGCCGAGGTGGCGCGCCTGGGGGTGACGGTGTTCCACGACATGGATGCCGGCCTGGCAGGGGCGGACATCGTGATGATGCTGCGTTTGCAAAAGGAGCGGATGGCCAGCGGCCCGGTGCCGTCGGCACGCGAGTATTTCCGCTTCTTCGGCCTGGACGCGGCGCGGCTGTCCAAGGCCGCGCCGGACGCGCTGGTGATGCATCCCGGCCCGATGAACCGCGGCGTCGAGATCGACAGCACCGTCGCGGACGACCCGGCGCGCTCGCTGATCCGCGAGCAGGTGGAGATGGGGGTCTCGGTGCGGATGGCGGTGCTGGACGTATTGTCCCGGCGGGCGCGCCGGAATGCGTAACGTCCTACCGTCATGCCAGGGCTCGACCCTGGCATCCACGGGGTCCCGCAAAGCCCGACCGTGGGCGGTTGCATCGGCAACGATGCTAATGGCGGCAAGGCCGGTGGCCGTGTCGCGCCATGAATACCAGGGTCGAGCCCTGGCATGACGGTACTCATCACCAACGTCCGCCTGCTCGACCCGGCGACCAACCTCGATGCCGCTGGCAGCTTACTGATCCAGGACGGGCGCATTGCCGATCACGGCCCCAACCTCGGCCGCCCGGACGGTGCCGAGATCGTTGACGGGGACGGCGCCATCCTCTGCCCGGGCCTGGTCGACATGCGGGCGGCCGTCGGGGAGCCCGGTTTCGAATACCGCGAGACCATCGCCTCCGCCGCCACCGCGGCCGCGGCCGGCGGGATCACTACCCTCGCCGTGCTGCCCGACAGCCTTCCGGCAATCGACGACCCCGCCCTCGTGCGCCTGCTGCGCAGCCGCGGCGAGGAGACCGGCAGCCTCACCATCCTGCCCTACGGGGCCGTCACCCGCGGCTGCCGGGGTGAGGAACTGGCCGAGATCGGCCTGCTCGGCGAGGCGGGTGCGGTCGCCTTCACCGACGGCCAGCGTGCCATCGGCAGCGCACGGATGATGCGGCTGGCGCTCTCATACGCGCGGGGCTTCGGCTACCGCATCATCCAACATCCGGAGGACCCGGCGCTCGCCGCCGGCGGGTCTGCAACGGAGGGTGAGCTGGCGACCCGACTCGGCCTACCCGGCATCCCCGCCGCTGCCGAGGAGATCATGGTCGCGCGCGACATCGCCCTCGCCCGGCTGACCGGCGGGTCCGTGCACTTCGCCCACGTCTCGACCGCCCGCGCGCTGACCCTGATCCGCCGAGCCAAGGACGAGGGGTTGTACGTGACCTGCGACACGGCGCCCCCCTATTTCGACCTCAACGAGACGGCGATCGGCGACTTCCGCACCTATGCCAAGCTGTCGCCGCCGCTGCGCCCGGAAGCGGACCGGATGGCGGTGGCCGCCGCGCTGCGGGATGGCACGGTGGACGCCATCGCCTCGGACCACCAGCCGCGGGACGCCGACGACAAGCGCTTCCCCTTCGCGCAGGCCTCGGCCGGCGGCGCCGGGCTCGCCACGCTGCTCGGCGTGACACTGGCGCAGGTACATGGCGCCGGGCTCAAGCTGATGGACGCGGTTGCGTTGCTGACATCCCGCCCGGCGGCACTGCTTAGCAGTCCGGTGGGGCGGCTGGCCAAGGGCGGCCCGGCCGACCTCTGCCTGTTAGACCTGGACCGTATCTGGCGCGTGGAGGCCGGCGCGCTGCCCGGCAAGGCGCGCAACACCCCGTTCGACGGCCGGGCGCTGGAGGGGCGCGTGGTCGGCACCTGGAAGGCCGGTCGGCGGGTGTTCGGGTGAACAACGTTTGCCGCTGCCTCTCCAGTCCTTCACGGGAGAGGGCCGGGGTGAGGGCTGATGGCTTCCTCCCCGGTAGCGGTCGCGTGGCACCTCTCCCCCCGGCCCACGCCCTCAAGGGGAGGGGGAGTTGTACGTGACCCTCGTCCTCGCCTTCCTACTCGGCTCCATCCCGTTCGGCCTGCTGCTCACGCGCCTGGCAGGGCTGGGCGACGTCCGGACGATCGGGTCGGGCAGCATCGGTGCCACGAACGTCCTGCGGACGGGGCGGAAGGACCTGGCCGTGGCGACAGCGATTTTGGACTTGCTGAAGGGCACAGCTGCCGTGCTGATCGCCCGCCACTTCGGCGGCCCGGCCGCATTGGCGGGGCTCGCGGCGGTGCTCGGCCACACGCTGACCCCCTGGTTGGGTTTTCGCGGCGGTAAGGGTGTGGCAACGGGTTCGGGCGTACTCTTCGGCATCGCTTGGCCCTTGGGAGTCGCCGTATCGGTGATCTGGCTCACGACCGCCGTTCTCGCTCGCGTCTCGTCGCTCGCAGCGCTGATTGCAGCAGCGTCCGCGCCGTTCATCGCGCTCGCCTTCCCCCCCTATGCCTGGTCCATCCCGCTGATCTCCGCCTGGATAATCTGGCGGCACCGCGCCAACATCGCTCGCTTGCGGCGCGGTACCGAGCCGCGCATCGGCGCCAAATGAACCCGGCGGAACACTTCGCCCGTATCCGCCTGGCGCGCACGCCGGGCATCGGTCCGCTTACATACCGCCGCTTACTCGGCCGTTTTCCCGTGGCGGCGCAGGCCATCGAGGCACTGCCCGGGCTTGCGGCCGCTGGCGGCCGCACCGCACCGCTGGCCGTCACCCCAGTTCGCGACGTGGAGCGGGAACTCGCCCGGGTGCACAAGCTCGGCGGGCGCATGCTCGTCCTCGGCGAGCCGGACTACCCCGAGATGCTTGCCATGCTGGAGGATGCGCCCCCGGTCATCTCCATCCTCGGCGACCCGGCCCGGCTGAGCCGGCGTGCGGTGGGCGTGGTCGGCGCACGCAACGCATCGGCCAACGGCCAGCGCATGGCCGAAGCACTGGCCGCCGAGCTCGCCTCCCACGACGTGCTGATCGTGTCCGGCTTGGCGCGCGGAATTGACACTGCCGCCCATACCGGGGCCATGCACACCGGGCACACCGTCGCCTGCATCGCTGGCGGGCTGGACATGCCCTACCCCGCCGAGAACGCGCCGCTGCAGGCCCGCATCGCCGAGCGTGGCGTCGTCGTGGCGGAGGCGCCGCTCGGCACGGCGCCCCAGGCCCGCCACTTCCCCCGCCGCAACCGCATCATCGCCGGACTGTCGATCGCCGTGGTGGTGGTGGAGGCGGCACGCCACTCGGGCAGCCTGATCACGGCGCAGCAGGCGCTGGACGCGAACCGGCTGGTGATGGCCGTCCCCGGCTCCCCGCTCGACCCGCGGTCCAACGGCTCCAATGACCTTATCCGCAACGGCGCCACCCTGGTCGGGCAGGCCTCCGACGTGCTGGAAGCGTTGCTCGGCTGGGAGAGCCCGGCGCCCGAGCCGGCACCGCTCGGTTTCGCCGAGCCGGCCGCCCCGTTCGAGGTACCGGTTGACCCGGCAAAGGCCCGCGCCCAAGTGATCGCCCTTCTCGGCCCCGACCCGGCGGCGGTTGACGATCTGATACGGCGCTGCCAGTTGTCCGCATCCACGGTAATAGCTGTGCTGTTGGTACTCGAACTGGAGGGAGTGGTGGAAACCCTGCCGGGCCATCGCGTTGCCCTCCTCGGCTGACCTAAGGACCCCATGACCGACGTCGTCGTCGTCGAATCGCCCGCCAAGGCCAAGACAATCAACAAATACCTCGGCGGCAACTTCACCGTGCTGGCGAGCTTCGGCCATGTCCGGGACCTGCCGCCCAAGGACGGTTCCGTGCGGCCCGAGGAAGGGTTCGCCATGGACTGGGCGGCGGACGAGCGTGGCAACAAGCAGGTCTCAGCCATTGCCAAGGCGCTCAAGGGGGCGGACCGGCTGTGGCTCGCCACCGACCCGGACCGCGAGGGCGAGGCGATCTCCTGGCACGTGCAGGCGATGCTGGAGGAGAAGAAGGCGCTGAAGGGCATCGACGTCCAGCGCATCACCTTCAACGAGATCACCAAATCCGCCGTCCAGCACGCGATGGCCCACCCCCGCGCCTTGGACCAGCCGCTGATCGAGGCCTACCTCGCCCGCCGGGCGCTGGACTACCTGGTCGGGTTCACGCTCTCCCCCGTGCTGTGGCGCAAGCTGCCGGGCAGCCGCTCCGCCGGGCGGGTCCAGTCCGTGGCGCTGCGCCTGGTGTGCGAGCGGGAAGCCGAGATCGAGGCGTTCCGGTCGCGCGAGTTCTGGACCGTGGAGGCGCATTTCACCACGCCGGCCGGTGCGCCGTTCACTGCGCGGCTGACCCATCTGGATGGCAGGAAGCTCGACCAGTTCGACCTCAACGCCGAGGCCTGGGCGCAAGCGGCGAAGGCCGCGGTAGAGGCCGGGAGCTTTTCGGTGGCCAGCGT
>CAXSEK010000025.1:0-12065 GCA_964235625.1 uncultured Acetobacteraceae bacterium | reverse complement strand
GCGGCATGCCCTCCTTCGGCCACGCCGCCTGGTTCGGCATCGGCGCCTACGCCGCAGGGCTCGCCGTGGCCAGCCTGGGCGCGCCCATGCCGTTGGCCCTCGCCCTGGCTCCACTGGCGGCAGGCGCAGTGGCGGCGCTGTTCGGCGCTTTCGTGGTGCGCCTGTCCGGCATCTACCTCGCCATGCTCACTTTGGCCTTCGCACAGATCGTCTGGGCCCTGGCGTTCCAGTCGGTGGACGTCACTGGCGGTGACAACGGCATATTGGGCGTCTGGCCACCATCCTGGGCCGCCTCGCCGCGCGCCTTCTACTGGCTGACACTCGCCCTCAGCACCGCCGGCGTGCTCCTGCTCCGCCGCATGCTCTTCGCACCATTAGGCTACGCCATCCGCGCGACCCGTGACGCACCCGCCCGGGCGGACGCGATCGGCCTGCCGAGCACCGCCGTGCGCGTGGCGGCAGTGACCCTGTCCGGCGCCGCCGCCGGCTTGGCGGGGGCGCTGTTCACCTTCGCGCATGGCAGCGTCTTCCCCACGTACGTCACCATCCCCCGCTCGGTGGACGCGCTGCTGATGGTGCTGCTCGGCGGCGTGGGCACCCTATCCGGCCCCATCGTCGGCGCTCTCGCCTACACCGGCCTCTCGGACGTCCTGCTGCGCACGACCGAGCTGTGGCGCTTCGTCCTGGGTGCCGCCATCGTGGCGCTGGTGCTGCTGTTCCCCGCCGGCCTGGCCGGTGCCGTCGCGGCCCGCCATGATGCCTGAGCCGCGGCTGGCCGTCACCGGCCTGGGCCGCCGCTTCGGTGATCAGGTGGCGGTCCACGCCATCTCCTTCAGTCTCGCGCCTTCCGAGATTCTGGCCCTTATCGGCCCGAACGGCGCCGGCAAGAGCACGACGTTCAACATGGTCGGCGGGCAGCTTCGGCCGAGCTCGGGCCGCGTGCAGCTGGACGGTCAAGACATCACCGGGCTCGCCCCCACCCGCATCGCCCATCTCGGCGTAGGACGCACCTTCCAGGTCACGGCCACCTTCGGCTCCATGACCCTACGCGAGAACGTCCAGATGGCGCTGCTCGCCAACCGCCGGCAGATCTGGCGCGCCTGGACACCGGTACGCCACCAGCACGCGGCGGAGGCGGAGGCACTGCTCGCCGCAGTGGACCTGGCGGACCAGGGGGACCGCTTCGCCTGCGTGCTGGCCTATGGAGACCTCAAGCGCCTGGAGCTCGCCATGGCGCTCGCCGCCAGCCCCCGCCTGCTGCTCATGGACGAACCCACCGCCGGCATGGCCCCGGCCGAACGCGTCGCCCTCATGCAGCTGACCCGGCGTCTCGCCAGCGACCGCGGCATCGCCGTGCTGTTCACCGAGCACGACATGGACGTGGTGTTCTCCACCGCCGACCGCATCCTCGTGCTCGACCGCGGCACGCTGATCGCGGAGGGCACTGGCCCGGACATCCGCGCCAACCCAAGGGTGCGGGACGTCTATCTCGGCACCGGCCAGATGACGGGCGGGCACTGATGCTGGCGGTGGACGGCCTGCACAGCCATTACGGCCGCGCCCACATCCTGCACGGCGTCTCCCTCGCCGCCTCCCCAGGCCAGGTCATCGTGCTGCTCGGCCGCAACGGCGCCGGCAAGAGCACGACGCTGAAATCCATCATCGGCCTCGTGCGCCCCACCACCGGCCAGGTCACCTTCGCCGGCCGCAGCGTCGAACGGCTCGACACCTACCGCATCGCCCGCTTAGGCCTGGGCTACGTCCCGGAGGACCGCCGTATCTTCACCGACCTGTCTGTCCGCGACAACCTCGAGGTGGGCCGTCAGCCCCCTCGCCCCGGCCTCTCCCCCTGGACCCCGGAGCGGCTCTACGCGTTGTTCCCCAATCTCGGCGCCATGCGCGACCGCCCCGGCGGACGCATGAGCGGCGGCGAGCAGCAAATGCTCACCATCGCGCGCACCCTGATGGGCAATCCCACCTGCGTCCTGCTGGACGAACCGAGCGAGGGCTTGGCACCGGTCATCGTGGAACAGATGGCCGCCGCGATCCTGCAGCTCAAAGCCGAAGGCGTCGGCGTCGTCCTGGCCGAACAGAACCTGCATTTCGCCAGTCAGGTGGCGGACATGGCCCTGGTCATCGAAGCCGGCCGCAGCGTCTGGTCCGGCACCATGGCCGCCCTACGCGCCGACCCGGTCGCGCAGGCACGCTATCTGGCAGTATAGATGCGGCCACGCGTCTCTTATCTCTCTCCCTCGGGAGAGGGCCGGGGTGAGGGGCGGTTCCGCACAGCCTCACCAGTGGGCCGGCCGGGCCCGACACTCGTCGCGTCGATGCCGCTTCAGCCCTCACCCCGGCTCTCTCCCGTGAAGGACGGGAAAGAGAGTAGCCTAGCTCTGGAACGTAACCAGCTCCACCCCTTCCTCGATCATCTCCCCAACCATCACCCACACCGCGCTCACCACACCATCCGCCGGAGCGCTCAGCGTGATCTCGGTCTTCATCGCCTCCACCATGATCAGAGGCACCCCTTTCACCACGGCGTCACCGGCCGAAACCAGCACCCGGGTCACCCGGGCCGGAATGGGGGACGCGACGCGGCCGGCCCCCGCCGCCTCCGTGCTCGGCCCGGCTAACGGGTCGACCAACCGAAGCACGTGCGCCACGCCGGCCAACAGCACCGTCAGCTGCTCCCCGTCGCGCACGACCCGGGCCGCACGCGCTACCCCATCCACACGCAGCGACTCACCGTCCCAAGCTGCCTGCACCACTCCCGCTGGCGTCTCCAGCCGTGCGCTGCCATCGACCGCAAGATGCGCACGCACCGTCATTACCGTCTCACCCATGGCGAAATGCAGGTCCTGGTAGCCGTCGCCATTCATCCGCCACGCATCCAGCTGCGCCCACGGTGAGTGCGGCTCGGCGGCATAGGCCGTGCCTTGCGCGTCCCGCAACACGGACAGGCTGGCCGCGGCCCACACGGCCATCCCGGGCTCGGCGGGGCTCCCGGCCAACACCTCCGGATGCCGCGCGATGAACCCCGTGTCGAAATTGCCGCTGGCGAACACCGGATGGGCCGCCACCGCGCGCAGCAGGCCGAGATTGGTCTGCACGCCAACCACCTCGTACTCCGCCAGCGCTGCGGACAACCGGCGCAGCGCATCGGCCCGATCCGTGCCGTGCACGATCAGCTTGGCGATCATCGGGTCGTAGTTCGGAGAGATCACGTCACCCTGCCGCACGCCCGTATCCACCCGCACGCCCTGCCGCTCGGCCGGTTGGCGCAAATGCACCAGCGTGCCGACGGAGGGGAGGAAGTCGCGCGCCGGATCCTCCGCATACACCCGCGCCTCGACGGCGTGCCCGGTGATGCCCGGCGCCAGCGTCGGCAGCCGCTCGCCGCTGGCCACGCGCAACTGCCACTCCACCAGGTCCAGACCGGTGATCGCCTCCGTGACCGGATGCTCCACCTGCAGCCGCGTATTCATCTCCATGAAGTAGAACGAGCCACCCTCGGCGATGAACTCCACGGTCCCAGCGCCCACATAGCCGACGGCGCGCGCCGCGGCGACGGCCGCCTCGCCCATCGCCGACCGCCGCTCGGCCGTCATGCCCGGGGCCGGCGCCTCCTCCAGCACCTTTTGATGGCGCCGTTGCACCGAGCAATCCCGCTCGAACAGGGAGATGGCGTTGCCATGCGTATCGGCAAACACCTGGATCTCGATGTGGCGGGGCGCCGTCAGGTATTTCTCAACCAGCACGCGGTCATCGCCGAACGACGCCGCCGCCTCGCGCTTGGCCCCATCCAAGGCGTCGCCGAATCCGGCCGCCTCTGTCACCACGCGCATGCCCTTGCCGCCGCCACCCGCACTGGCCTTGATCAGCACGGGAAAACCGATCCGCCCAGCCTCCGCGTGCAGCAGCGCTGGGTCCTGGTCCGCGCCGTGGTAGCCCGGCACCAAAGGCACGCCGGCCTCCGCCATCAACGCCTTGGCCGCGGCCTTGCTCCCCATCGCGCGGATCGCGTCCGCGGGAGGGCCGATGAACACGATCCCGGCCTTGGCGCAGGCGGCCGCGAAGTCGGCGTTCTCGGAGAGGAAGCCGTAGCCGGGATGCACCGCCTCCGCCCCCGAACGCCGGCCCACGTCCAGGATGGTCTCGCTGCGCAGGTAACTGTCACGCGCCGGCGCCGGGCCGATCGGCCACGCCTCGTCCGCCAAATGGACGTGGCGAGCCGTGGCGTCTGCGTCCGAGAACACGGCGATGGTGGCAATGCCCATGCGGCGCGCCGTGGCAATCACTCGGCAGGCAATCTCGCCCCGGTTGGCGATGAGGATCTTCCTGAACATCACATCCGGAACAGTCCAAAACGGGTCTGCGGGATCGGCGCGTTCAGGCTGGCGGAAAGGCCGAGCGCTAGGACGCGCCGCGTATCCGCCGGATCGATCACGCCATCGTCCCACAATCGGGCGGACGAGTAATAAGGATGGCCCTGCGCATCGTATTGGGCGCGCACAGGCGCCTTGAAAGCGTCCTCCTCCGCGGCAGACCAGCTTTCGCCCTGTGCCTCGATCGTGTTCCGCCGAAGCGTGGCGAGCACGGAGGCAGCCTGCTCCCCGCCCATCACGCTAATCCTCGCGTTCGGCCACATCCACAGGAAGCGCGGCGAGTAGGCCCGTCCGCACATGCCGTAATTGCCAGCGCCGAAGCTCCCGCCGATCACGATGGTGAACTTCGGCACGGCGGCGGTTGCGACGGCGGTAACCATCTTGGCCCCATCCTTGGCGATCCCGCCCGCCTCGTATTTCCGCCCCACCATGAACCCGGCGATATTCTGCAGGAACACAAGCGGGATTCCGCGCTGGGCGCACAGCTCGATGAAATGCGCCCCCTTCTGCGCACTCTCGGAGAACAGGATCCCGTTATTCGCGACGATGCCAACCGGGTAGCCCCAAACATGCGCGAACCCCGTGACCAGCGTGGCGCCATACAGCCGCTTGAACTCATCGAACTCGCTGCCGTCGACGATGCGGGCGATCACCTCCCGGATATCGAACGGTCTGCGCGTGTCGGTGGGGATCACGGAATACAGTTCGCCCGGATCGTAGCGCGGCGGCACCGGCGTGCGCATCGCGACCTCGGGCCGCTTGACGGTGTTCAACGCCCCCACGATCCGCCGCGCGATGCCGAGCGCGTGGGCGTCGTTCTCGGCCAGGTGGTCGGTGACGCCCGAGGTCCGGCTGTGCAGTTCCGCACCGCCCAAATCCTCCGCAGTCACGATCTCACCCGTCGCGGCCTGCACCAGCGGCGGCCCGGCGAGGAAGATGGTGCCCTGGTTGCGGACGATGATGCTCTCGTCGCACATCGCCGGTACGTAGGCCCCGCCTGCGGTGCAGGAGCCCATCACCACCGCCACCTGCGCGATCCCCGCGGCGGACATCTGGGCCTGGTTGTAGAAGATGCGGCCGAAATGGTCGCGGTCGGGGAACACCTCGTCCTGGTTCGGCAGGTTCGCGCCGCCGCTATCCACCAGGTAGACGCAAGGCAGCCGGTTCTGCAACGCGATCTCCTGCGCGCGCAGATGCTTCTTCACGGTCAGCGGGAAATAGGTCCCGCCTTTCACCGTCGCATCGTTCGCCACCACCATGCACTCGCGCCCGGCAACCCGCCCAATGCCGGTGATGATGCCCGCGGATGGCACCTCGCCACCATACAATCCATGCGCGGCTAGCTGGCCGACCTCGAGGAATGGCGAGGCCGGGTCGATCAGCGCCCGGACACGGTCCCGCGGCAGCAGCTTGCCCCGCGACACATGGCGCTTGCGGGACACTTCGCCGCCGCCCTCGCGCACACGACCGGCCAGCGCACGCAGATCGGCGACCAAGCCGCGCATGGCCTCCGCGTTGGTCCGCGCCTCCGTGGAACGCACGTCGAGACCTGTCCCGAGCACCGGCATCAGCGGATCAGCCGACCCGGCGCGGCAGGGCGGACAGGCAGGCCGCCGCAAGCCCGACCTTCACGGCATCCCCCGGCAGGAACGGGAGCATGCCGGACATGACCGCCGCCGCACCGTCGTGCAGCCAGAACGCCGCGAGCCAGGACACGCCACACGCGTAGATCACCGCCATGGCAAGCAACAGGCATCCTACCCGGCCGGCGATATGGCCCATCCAGCCCCGGTCCCGCATCGCCGCCAGCATGACGACGACGACGAGGTAGGACAGCAGGTAGCCCGTCGTCGGCCCGCCGATCGCGGTGGCGCCGGCCAGCACCGGCAGCCCCGCTAGGGCCATGCCCAAATACGCAGTGACAGCCCCCAGTCCAGCGGACCGGCTGAATGCGCCACCGATCAGCAGCACGGCAAAGGGCTGCATGGTCATTGGCACCGGCCACATGGGGACACGGATGTGAGAGGCCACGGCTAGCAGGGCCGCACCGGTGATGAAGGCCAGCATGGTCCGGGCTGGGGCCGCTTGGAAGGCAATGGCATGGGACTTGGACAAGAGCAGCTCCTTCGTACGATGAATATGGTCGGACTGACGCTACGCCGTCTCGGCGAACAGCTCGCGCCCGATCAGCATCCGCCGGATCTCGCTTGTCCCCGCCCCGATCTCATACAACTTCGCATCCCGCAACAATCGCCCCGTCGGATAGTCGTTGATGTACCCGTTCCCACCCAACGTCTGGATCGCCTCCAGCGCCATCCACGTCGCCTTCTCGGCCGCGTATAGGATCGCTCCCGCCGCATCCTTGCGCGTCGTCAGCCCGCGGTCGCACGCCTTTGCCACGGCATACACGTAGGCACGGGCGGCATTCATCGTCGTATACATGTCCGCGAGCTTGCCCTGCATCAGCTGGAACTCGCCGATCGCCTGGCCGAACTGCTTGCGCTCGTGCACATACGGCATCACCACGTCCATGCACGCCTGCATGATGCCGATCGGCCCGGCCGCCAGCACCGCGCGCTCGTAATCCAGCCCGCTCATCAGCACGTTCACCCCGCGGCCGAGCGAGCCCAGCACGTTTTCCTCCGGCACCTCGCAATCCTCGAACACCAGCTCGCAAGTGTTGCTGCCCCGCATGCCGAGCTTGTCCAGCTTCTGCGCCGTGCTGAACCCCTTGAACCCGCGCTCGATCAGGAACGCCGTGATCCCGCGCGGCCCAGCGGCGGCGTCGGTCTTCGCATACACCACCAGCGTGTCCGCATTCGGGCCGTTGGTGATCCACATCTTGCTTCCGTTCAGCACCCAGCGGTCGCCTCGCTTCTCGGCCCGTGTCCGCATGCCCACCACGTCCGACCCGGCACCCGGCTCGCTCATCGCCAGCGCGCCGACATGCTCACCGCTGATCAACGGCGGCAGGTAGCGCGCCTTCTGCTCCGTGTTGCCGTTGCGGGCGATCTGGTTGACGCACAAATTGGAGTGCGCGCCGTAGGACAGCCCGACGGAAGCAGAGGCGCGGCTGATCTCCTCCATCGCGACGCAATGCTCCAGGTAGCCCATCGCGGCGCCGCCATACTCCTCGGGCACGGTGATGCCGAGCACGCCGAGGTCGCCGAACTTGCGCCACAGATCGGCCGGGAAATCGTTCTCGCGATCGATCGCGGCGGCACGGGGGGCGATCTCGTCGGCGGAGAAATTGGCCACCTGGTCGCGCAGGGCGTCCACGGTGTCGCCAAGGTCGAAATCCAGGCCGCGGAAGCTGTTCAGCATTGGTCGGTCCCTACCAGTTCGTGTCATGGCCGGGCATGACGGTTGTTCTTGGTGTTAATTTACCCCATCAAGCAACGCCAACGCCGCTTCCGGGTCAACCCGGCCGTCGTATAGCGCACGGCCCACGATCACCCCCTCGATATTGGCATGGGCCAGCGCCTGCAAAGCCCGCAGATCGTCGAGGCTGCCCACACCGCCGCTGGCGATCACGGGGATGCTGCTGGTGGTCGCCAACTCGGCAGTCTGCTCCAGGTTCAACCCGCCTAACATGCCGTCCCGCCCGATATCGGTGTAGATGATCGCGGCCACCCCCGCATCGGCGAACCGCGCCGCCAGCTCCGCGGCGGAGAGGGTGGAGGTCGCGGCCCAGCCATCTGTGGCCACGAAGCCATCCCGCGCGTCGATCCCCACGGCGACCTGGCCAGGAAATCGCTGGCAGGACTCGCGCACCAGCGCCGGGTCCCGCACGGCGGCGCTGCCGAGGATCACGCGGCGTACCCCCGCCTCCAGCCAGCGCGCCACCCCCGCTATGTCCCGGATGCCCCCGCCCAACTGCACCGGCACGGTAGCAGCTGCCAGGATCGCGGCCACGGCGGCACCGTTCACCGCCTGGCCGGCAAACGCGCCGTTCAGGTCCACCACGTGCAGCCAGCGGCAGCCGGCCTCCTGCCAGGCCCGGGCCTGCGCCGCCGGATCATCGCTGTAAACGGTCGCATCCGCCATCTCGCCCCGGCGCAGGCGCACGCAGGCACCGTCCTTCAGGTCGATGGCGGGATATAGCGTGAGGGCCATCACGCCACTGCCGGCAGCATGGTGTCCAGCACGCCCAACACGTGCTCGGTGGTGATTAGCCTCGTGCATTCGAACTGCCGCGGCGTGCCGGCCTGGCGCGGGCACCACAGGAAGTCCTTGTGGTCGAACCGCAGCTTGGGATCGTTCCAACAGCTGTTGCAGGCGTGCCAGTTGTGCACCCGCCAGGGTGTCGCGAACTCGTTGATGGGGTGGGTGAAGCCGCTGATCATCAGCACCTTCGTGCCGGCCGCCCAGGCCAGCCAGGCCAGCCCGCTAGAGAGGCCGACGAAGCCCGCCGCATGCCGCAGCCAGCGTGCCCGTTCCGTCAGCTTCTGGTCCCCCGTCTGGTCCTCGGCGCCGTGCGGGATGTGGGTCCAGAACAGCCCCGTGCCGTGCACCGGCTTCTGGTCGATGCAGACCACCCGGTAGCCGCGCTCCTTCAGCCGCATCACCACCGCACGCCAGCCGCTCGGGTTGTTCCAATACTTGCACCCGCTCGAGCTCTGCACGCCGATGCACACATAGGGCTCGGGGATCGGCCGACTCTCATCCGGCAGCGCCAGGCGCGGCGCCTCCTCCGCCGGGTCGACGCCCAGGATGTAGCCGGCGGTGCGGTGCAGCCCCACCATGCGGAAGTCGGTCGGCTGCCACACCGTGTCCAGATCGTCGAAGAACAGGCCAAGGCAGTAGCTAGCGTAATACGCCTCCGGCTTAACCTCCTCATGCGTGATCATCGTCACGTGCGGATAGGCCGCGCTGAACAGCGGGATGATTAGCGCGGACATCGCACAGGTCAGCTGGCAGCCATGCAACGCGGCGAAGCGGGCGGCATAGGAGAACCATCCCATCGTGTCGCCGAGCGTGCCGATTGGGAACTGCACCAGCACGGGCCGGCCGCGCGCGTCGTAATCGTGCTGCAACGCGAGCTCCTCGCCATCCCACACCTCGATGCGGAAACGGACGAACCAGCGCTTGCTGCTGTTTATGAAACCCTGCTTCAGCGTGGTCTCGAACAGGGTATTGCCGGTGCCCAGATCCCGCAGCCGCACCCGCCAGGAGCGGTCACCCTCCTGCAGCGGCAGCATGACCCGGCAGCCCAGGTTGAAATCGTAGCGGATGCCCTTCGGCCCCACCTGGGTGGGAAGGGCGGCTGGCGGCGGATAGGCCGGCTTGGTCGGCGGGTCGGCGGCGGCGCTGGCGGTCTCCGGCCCAGTGCCGACGCTGGCGGACACGGCACTCTCACTCATTCCGGTGCACCGATCGTAACGTCATTGTCCGCCGGCACCTCTGAACGCTTCCCCGCGCGGATGCAAACTGCTTCCGGGCCGCTATGCCAGCACACGCTCTACATGGACGGCGCGGCAGTCCATCTCGTAGTCGAGGCCGATTACCGGCGGGCGGCAGAAATGCCAATCCACCCCATGCCGCCCGGCGCCCCGTGCCACCAGGCCCTGCGCCAGATGGGGAAAGATGTCGTGCACGGTGTAGATCTGCGCCGCCGTGGTCGCGGCCCAGGTACCGCCCACGGCCTCCATCCGGCGCTCCATCGTCGTCATCACGTGGGCGATCTTCTCCGCCATCGCGTCCGGCGTGGTCTCGCCGTAGCGCACCGTGCGGTCACGGTAGGCGCCGGGGCCCTCCACCGACTCCGCACTGCCCGCGATCACGAAGGAGGCGGGGGCACCCGGTGACGGCACCGCCAGCGTGAAGGCGTGGAAGCTCGGCCCAGCCGGCTTGTGCAGCTCCGGACAGACATTGCTGCGCGCCACCGGGTTCACGTCACCCGCGAAGATGCCCCAGCGCGCCAGTGTGCCGACATACTCCCGGTTGAACGCGATGAAGCCGTCATCGGTAAACGGCGCCGGGGACCGCAGCTCGCACGCGCAGAATGCGGTGAACGGCAGACCCTCGGCCGTCATCAGGGCCTCGATGTGCTGGAACCCCTCGGCCAGCGGCACCGGGTCCAGGAACCGCAGCCGGTGCAGCGCGAAACCGGGCTTGGCCACCACTCCGGCCGAATACTGGAACGGCCCCGGGATGAAACGGTAGGCGTCGCGTTCGATCGTTTCCGTCATCTACGGGCCCCACCGGTTCGCGGCGGATATTGACGCACGCCGTGGCTCTGGCAAGCAAGGGGGATGCCCCTCCTCTCCGTCCGCGGCCTCGTGCGCAGCTTCTACGGCGTCCAGGCGCTCACCGGGCTGGACCTGGACGTGGCGCCCGGCACCATTACCGCGCTAATCGGCCCGAACGGCGCCGGCAAGACCACGGCATTCCAATGCATCAGCGGCGTGGTGCGGCCCGGCGGCGGCACCGTTCACTTCGCCGGGCAGGACGTGACCGGTTGGCGCCCCGACCGCATCACTCGCGCCGGGCTGACCCGCACGTTCCAGATCGCGCGCGGCATCCCGCGGCTCAGCGTGCTGGAGAACCTGCTGCTCTACGCCCAGCATTTGCCCGGTCTTCGCCTGCTGCCCGCCCTGCTCGGGACGGGGCGCCGCGCCGAACGGGCCGCGCTGGACCGCGCCTGGGAGGTGTGCAGCCGCCTGAACCTGCTCCGCGTCGCCAACAACCCCGCCGGCGCCCTCTCCGGCGGCCAGAAGAAGCTGCTGGAGATCGGCCGCGCGCTGATGGCCGAGCCCCGCCTGATCCTGCTGGACGAACCGATCGCCGGCGTGAACCCCAGCCTGGCCGAGGAGATCGCCGGCCGCATCCGCGCCCTGCGGGACGAGGGCGTCACGTTCCTGGTGATCGAGCACCACATGGACCTGATCGCGCGGCTGTGTGACCCGGTGATCGTCATGGCCGAGGGAAGCCGACTGACCGAAGGCCCGTTCGCCGCCGTGCAGGACGATCCCGCGGTGCAGGAAGCCTATATGGGGCGCCGCCGATGGACGTCCTGATGCAGGCGGACGGGATCGTCTGCGGCTACGGCGCCGCCGACGAGATCCTGAAGGGAGCGACGCTGCAGGTCGGCCCGCGCGAGCTGGTGGCCATCGTCGGGCCGAACGGCGCGGGCAAATCCACGCTGCTGAAGGCGGTGGCCGGGCTGCTGATGCTGAAATCCGGCAGCATCACGCTGGACGGAGTGGGGGTGCACACCCTGCCGTCGCGCGAGCGGTCACGCCGCGGCATCGCCTTCGTGCCGCAGGAGAACAACGTCTTCCCGAGCATGACCGTGCGCGAGAACCTCGAGATGGGTGGCTTCGTTGACCGAACCCGCCTAGCGGACCGGATCGCCGCTGTGCTGGAACGGTTCCCGATGCTGGCGGACAAGCGGCGCCAGCAGGCCCGCACGCTGTCGGGCGGCCAGCGCCAGGTGCTGGCGATGGCGATGGCCCTGATGGTGCAGCCCCGGCTCCTGCTGCTGGACGAGCCCTCCGCCGGCCTGTCACCCAAGGCGGCGGACGCGCTGTTCGACAGCATCGCGCGCATCCACGCGGACGGCACGGCGATCGTGATGGTGGAGCAGAACGCCTACGAGGCACTCGGCATCGCCGACACCGGGGTGGTGCTGGTGGACGGCCGCACCGCCCGCGCCGGTCCGGCAAAGGCGCTGGCGGC
>CAXSEK010000024.1:0-12540 GCA_964235625.1 uncultured Acetobacteraceae bacterium | reverse complement strand
GTGGCGCGGGCAATGGGACTCGACGTGACACTCCGACCGCGGGCGGCATCATGACGATCGCGAGCAAGCCGGAAGTGGTGGATTGAGGTCTATGCCACTCCCATCCAGGGACGGTGCTGCCACGGTAAGCCAGCGCGCTACGGCCGCCCGCAGAACTCGGCGATAAAACGGGGCTTGAGGCGCTTGATGAGGTTGGCCTCGAGCGGCAGCGCCTCGGCGATCTCGATCCCCAGTGTTTACAGGTCGATCATGCTTGCTGCCTCGCTATGCCCCTTCCATAGCGAGGCAGCGGGCGAGCAGTTGCAAACGGCGGCTACGTGCCGCCCACCGTCCGGGTGAAGCCGACCAGCCGGTCCACGACCCACACGATGCACAGGGCGAAGACGATCAGCACCGCCGCCAACGCCACCAGCAGCGGGTCGACGCGGGTTTCGGCGTAGTGGAACAGCGCCACCTGCAGCGTCGTCAGCCGCGGGCCGACCAGGAACAGGCTGATCACCTCCTCGTCGAAACTGAGCAGGAACGACAAGGTGGCGGCCGCGACGGCGCCGGGGGCGGCCAGCGGCAGGGTGATCAGCAGGAAGGCGCGCAGGGGCCGGGCGCCGAGCGTCGCCGCAGCATCCTCCAGGTTGGGCGGGCGGTCGCGAAGGCACCCAGCAGGAGCTGCACCACGAAGGGCAGCACCACCATCAGGTGGGCCAGCGCCAGGCCGGGCCAGGTCGCGAGCAACCCGAGCAGGTGCAGCACCATCAGCAGCCCCAGGCCGATCACCAGCGTCCCGCTGGTCAGGCTCAGCACCATCACCACCGCGAGGGGGCATAACAGGAAGGCGTAGCCGCAAATGGCTAGGGCGGTGGCGGCCGGCCCCTGCCTCATACCCGAACCACCCTGGTCAGGACCGCCTGCGCCAGCAGCACGGCGGCGAGCAGGACCAGCACGGACATGGACAGCGCGGCCGCGACGGCGGGCCAGTCCAGCGTCTGCACAGCGGCGTCGTAGATCTCGGTCGCCAGGGTGAAGACCCGGCCGCCGCCCATCAGCTTGGGCGTGATGAACGCGGACATGCCAAGCACGAAGGCCAGCAGCTACGCGCCCACTGCGGCGGGCAGGGTCAGCGGCACGGTCACGGCCCAGCCGGGTGCACGCAGCAAAGCGGGGCCGGCGCGAACCGCGCCCGCTTCCACCACGCCGCGCAGCCAAGCGCTGCGGCCCACGAACTCCGCCACGAAGGCGCTGGCCGGACGCTCGAACACGTCTTCGGGCGTGCCTAATTGCACGATGCGGCCCGCGCCCATGACGGCGACCTGGTCGGCCATTGCCAGCGCCTCCGCCTGGTCATGCGTCACGAACACCGTCGTCGCGCCGACGCGGCGTTGCAGGATGCGCATTTCCACCCGCAACTCCTCCCGCAGCTTGGCATCCAGGGCGGAAAGCGGTTCGTCCAGCAACAGCACGTCTGGCTCGGTCGCCAGGGCGCGCGAGTGCCACGCGCTGCTGCTGACCGCCGGACAGTTGCCGCGGCCGCTTGCCCGCATGGGCTGCCAGCCCAACCAGCGCCAGCGCGGCCTGGGTGCGGCGCTGGCGCTCCACCCGTGCCGTGCCGGCCATGCGCAGCCCGAAGGCGACGTTGCCGGCAACCGACATGTGCGAGAACAGCGCGTAGGACTGGAACACCACGCCCATGCGCCTTGCGTAGGCTGGCAGGCGGGTGATGTCCCGCCCGTCCACCCGTCTGTTCCAGCAAGGCGACCACCTCCGCACTGATCTGCGCTGGCATCGGATCTATCTCGTAGGTCGGCATCGTCGTTGCTTCCTCGTTGCGTGAGCTGGGACTGCGGTCATGCGGCTTCACCCAGATGCTGCGCAGCGTCCAGCCGGATGCAGGCGGCGCGGTGCCCGGCCTCTACGATGGTGAGCGGCGGCACCGCGGCGGCGCAGGCCGGCGCCGCCAGCGGGCAGCGGGTGCGGAACACGCAGCCGGAGGGCGGCGCGGACGGGCTCGGCGGATCGCCGCCGAGCAGGATGCGGACGCGACGCCGGGCCGGGTCGAGGCTTGGGGAGGCGGAGAGCAGCGCCCGGGTGTAGGGGTGAGAGGGACGCTCCAGCACGCGTTCCGCCGGGCCCTCCTCCATGACGCGGCCGAGGTACAGCACTACCACCCGGTCGCACAGCGCGCGCACCACCTTCAGGTCGTGGCTGATGAACAGTAGCCCGATGCCGCGGCGGCTGCGCAGGCCGGCGAACAGGGCCAGGATTTGCGCCTGCACCGACACGTCCAGCGCGGAGACTGCCTCGTCCGCCACCAGGAAGTCCGGCTCCGGCGCCAGGGCGCGTGCGATGGCGATACGCTGCCGCTGGCCGCCGCTGAACTCGTGCGGGAAACGGCCGGCATGGGATGCGACCAGGCCCACTTCGGCGAGCAGCGCCGCCGCCCGGTCTTGTTGCCCGATTTTGCTGGCGAGGCCGTCGGCGATTTGCGCCCCTACCCGGCGGCGCGGGTCCAGCGAGGCGTATGGGTCCTGGAACACCAGCTGCATGCGCCGGCGCTGGTTGCGGCGCAGCCCGGCCGCAATGTCCGTGCCGTCCAGCAGAACCCGGCCGGTGCTCGGTTTCAACAGGCCCAGCATCAGCCGGCCCACGGTGCTCTTGCCCGACCCGCTCTCGCCGACCAGCCCCACCGCCTCGCCGCGCCCAATCGCGATCGACAGATCCGTCACCGCCCGCACGGGCCGGGCGCCCAGCCAGCCGTGGCCAAACTGCCGGCCCAGCGCTTCGGCGGCGATCAGCGCGCTCATGCAACCGTCGCCACGCCGGCGGGGGTCGCGGCCAGCACCTGCCAGCGGATGCAGCGGGTCAGGCGGCCCGGCGCGGGGCGCATCAGGGCGGGGTGGGCGGCATCGCACTCGACGCGCCGGTGGGTGCAGCGGGGGGCGAACACGCAGCCGGTCGGCAGGTCCAGCAACGACGGCACCACACCGCCGACGCCCACGGGCAGGCCCCCGGCCTCCGGCGGCGCGCTTTGCAGCAGCGCCGCCGTGTAGGGATGCAGCGGGCGGCGGAACAGCTCGGCGGCCGGCCCCTGCTCCAGGATCTCGCCGGCATACATCACGGCGACGCTGTCCGCGATCTCCGCCACCACTGGCAGGCTGTGGCTGATGAACACCATACCCATGCCGCCGTCGCGTTTCAGCGTGGCCAGCAGGTCGAGCACCTGGGCCTGGATCGTCACGTCCAGCGCCGTGGTCGGCTCGTCCGCCACCAGCAGCCGGGGGCCGTTCGCGACCGCCATCGCGATCATCGCGCGCTGCCGCATTCCGCCGGACAGCTCGTGCGGGAACGACCGTGCCCGGCGCGCCGGGTCGGGGATGCCGACCTGGGCCAGCAGCGCCGCCGCCCGCGCTCGCGCCCGGCGTGGCCCGACGGGATCATGGGCGCGCACGGCCTCCGCGATCTGGCCGCCGACGCGGTGGACGGGGTTCAGGCTGCTCAGCGGGTCCTGGAACACCATCGCCACCCGGGCGCCGTGCATGGCCCGCAGCGCCGCGGCCGGCGCGCGCAGCACTTCCGTTCCGCAAACCCAGACCGCGCCCGCGCTAGCCCGCGCCGCCGGGGGCAGCAGCCCCATCACCGCCAACCCCAGCAGCGACTTGCCGGAGCCGCTCTCGCCCAGGATCGCCAGCGTCTCGCCGGGCTGCACCAGGAGCGACACGTCCCGCACCGGAAGGATCGGCCCGGCCGGCGTCCCGATTGCGACGGTCAGCCCCTTCACTTCCAGCACGGGGCCGGACGCCGGCGCGATCCCCAGGGCCAGACGGTCCAGCACGCGGCGGCGGCGCGGCACCCGCCGCTCGGGATCTGCGGCGTCACGCAACCGGTCGCATACCCCGTTCAGCGCCAGCACCATCAGCGACAGGGCCAGGCAGGGCCACAGAAGCAGCAGCGGGGCCTGGGCCATGGTGCTGCGGGCGGCGCCGATCATCAGCCCCCAGGACGCAGCCGGCGGCACCACGCCCAATCCCAGGAACGACAGCCCGCTCTCCAGCAGCACGGCGGCCGAGCCGGCCAGGCTGAGCTGCACCAGGATCGGCCCGGCGATGTTGGGCAGCACCGTCCGCCACAGGATGCGCAACGTCCCGGTGCCCAGCAGCCTTTGCGCCTCCACGAACTCCTGCCGCCGCACGCCCAGCACGCCGCCATAGGCCACGCGCACGAAGCCGGGCAGGAAGACCAGGGCCAGCACAGGGATCAGGGTGGCCGCACCCGGTCCCAGCAGGGTGACGACCAACAGGGCCAGCAGCAGCGGCGGGAAGCACAGCACCACATCCGCGCTACGCACCGCCAGCAGCTCCGCCAGGCGCCCCCCGAAGCCGCCAGCCAGGCCGAGCGCGGTGCCCGCAACACAGGCCAGCGCAGTGGCGGACGCGGCCACGGCCAGGGACACGCGAGCGCCCCAGATCAGGCGGGTCAGCACGTCGCGGCCGAACTCGTCTTGCCCGAGCCAGTGCCGGGCGGAGGGCGGCGCCAGCCGATGCGCCACGTCCATCGACAACGGCGGCTGCAGCGGCAGCACCGGGGCGAGCACAGCCAACGCGGCGCTCGCAGCCAGCAGCAGCACGGGCCAGGACAGGGCCACGCGGCGCATCAGGCGTGCCGGATCCGCGGGTCGAGCACGGCATACAGCAGGTCGGTCAGCAGGTTCAGCGTCACGAACAGGACGGAGATGACCAGCACCACGCCCTGCACCTCCGGATAGTCGCGGGCGTTCACTGCATCCACCAGCAGGCCGGACAGGCCCGGGTAGTTGAACACGTATTCCACCAGCACCGTGCCGCCGAGCAGGCTGCCGAGATGGAGCGACACCACCGTCAGCACCGGCGTCAGCGCGTTGCGCAGCACGTGCCGGGTGAGCACGGCGGCGGCGGTCAGGCCCTTGGCATGAGCGGTGCGGACGTGGTCGCGCCACACCACGTCGAGCACGGCGGCGCGGGTCATGCGGAACACGGTGGCGAACAGCCCGGCCGCGATGGTCACCGCCGGCATCGCCAGCAGGGCGAAGTGACGGCCGGGTGCCTGGGCCAACGGCACGTAGCCGCCGGCCGACACCCAATGCAGCGTCTGCGCGAACAACAGGATCATCAGCGTGCCAAGCACGAATACCGGCAGCGCCAACCCGAGCGCCGCCACGCCGGACAGCGCCCGGTCCAGCAGCCCGCCCCGGCGCAGCGCCGCCAGCAGCCCGAGCGGCAGCCCCGCCGCCAGCGCCAGCACGGCGGCGACGCCGATCAGCTCCAGCGTGCGCGGCAACCGTCGCAGCACTTCGGGCCCGACCGGGCTGCCATCCTGCAGGCTGTCGCCGAGGTCGCCCTGCACCGCGCCCCGGACATTGGTCAGGTATTGCTCGAGCAACGGCCGGTCGAGGCCGAGCTGGTCGCGCAACTGCTCCACCGCGGCCGGGTCAGGCGCGGCGCCGCCCTGGGAGAGCAGCAGCTCCGCCGGGTCACCGGGCACCAGGTGGATGGCCAGGAACACCACCGTGGCGACGATCCAGATCAGCGCCGCCGCCGTTGCAATCCGTTGCGCGATCCACGCCATCGTCCCGCCCCCGCCGGCTTAGGTGAAACTCGTCTCCTCCAGGGTCGCGCCCGAGAAGAAAGTCAGCGCGCCGGGCATGTTGCTGAAGCCTTGCACGTCCCGCGCCATAGCGTAGCCTTGCGAGCGCCATGCCAGGAAGATCGCCGGCACCTGATCGACCGCGAGGCGCTGGATGTCCGTGTAGATCGCTCGGCGCTTGGCCAGATCGAACTCCGCGCGCCCGGCGGCGAACAGCGTCTCCAGCTCCGGCAGGCGCAGGTCGTAGCTGCGGGCCATGCTGGTGCCGAGCGACGAATCCAGCAGCGGCGCCAGTCCGTCCGGGTCGTTGCCGTCCGTGGTGGTGCCGCTGACCGCGAACTCGTACTGGCCGCGGTTGCCCAGCGCCACCCGCGTCGGCCAGTCCGGCAGCGCCAGCTGCACCTGGATGCCGACCGCCGCCAGATGCTGCTGCATCAGCACCGCGGTGTCCTTGTGCATGCCGTACTGCGCGGTGGACAGGAGGGTGCAGGAGAAGCCGTCCGCCTTGCCCGCATCGGCCAGCAGCTGCTTGGCCCGGGCAGGATCGTAGGTCCAGCTATCGGCCAGCGCCGCGTCGTAGAACGGGCTGGACGGGACGATCGGCAGCCCTTTCAGCGAGGCGCCGCGGCCGAAGAACACGGTCTTGACGATCTCGTCGCGCTTGATGGCGTGCGACACCGCGAGGCGCACGCGCGGATCGGTGAACGGCCCGCGGGCGCCGTTGAACGTCACGTACATCACCGGGCCGTCTGTCGTTTCCAGCTTCAGCTTGGGATCGGCTTCGATCCCCTCCATCGACTGCCACGGCACGTATTCGATCAGGTCCACGTCGCCGGCCTGCAGCGCCGCCACCCGTGCCGTCTCGTCGGTATAGACCGTCGCGGTCACGCCGGGCAGACGCGGCAGACCAGGGCGGTAGAACTTGTCGAACGCCTCGAGCTGGATGGAGACGCCGCGGTCCTGGCTGTCGATGACGAAGGGGCCGCAGCCGATGCCGGTGCCCGCGCGGTCGAGCGATCCCTTGGCAACGACCGGCACCTCGTAGGCGGCCAGCCAGATGGGCAGCGTCACCGTCGGCTGCTTCATGATGATGCGGACCGTGCGGGCATCCGGCGTCTCGATCCGGTCCACGCCCTGGAACTGCCCGCGCATGTAGGCGGTGGATTTTTCCGCCGCGACCTGTTCCAGGCTCCACTTCACGTCGTCGGACGTCACGGGCGCGCCGTTGTGGAACACTGCCTGGCGCAGGTGGAACAGCCAGCCAGCCTCGCCATCCCGCTCCCAGCTCTCGGCCAGTTCGCCGCGCAGGTTGCCCTGGGCGTCGTAGGAGGTCAGGCCGCGATGGGTCATCAGCGTGATGGTGCCCGCCGCGGTGCCGGCCTGCGCCCAGGGCTGGAAGGAGGGCGGGTAGGAGGACAGGCCGAAGCGCAACACACGCTGGCTGCCTGCTGCGAAGGCCGGGCCACGCAGGAACGGCAAGGTGGCGCCGGACAGGCCGGCAGCCATCAGAGAGCGGCGAGCGAGAGCCATGGCGTGTCCTGTCAGGGCAGTTGCGGGTAGGTCGCGCGGGCGGCAGCATCCGAGATGCGGCCCTCGGCGACGTCACGGCGGATGTCCGCCACGGCGCGGGCGGCGGGCGGCCCGTAACCGCCGGCGCCGGGTGTCACGACGGTGACCGTCTGCCCCTCCGCCAACTGGCCCGACCCGGCCTGGAACGGCGCCACGCCCGGGCCGTAGCCGAACGACCCCATGCCCCCTGGTAGCCCGCCGGCCAGGCCCCAGGGGGCGGACAGGCAACGGGATCCGCCGACGCGCAGGCGGGACGGCTCCTCCGCCCGGTAGATGCGCCGCAAGCCCATGCCGCCGCGCTGCTGCCCGGCCCCGCCGGAGCCGTCCACCAGCTCGTAGCGCAGCACGGTCAGCGGGTATTCGATCTCAAGCGCCTCCACCGGCAGGTTGCTGGTGTTGGTCATGTGCACGTGCACGCCGTCCAGCCCGTCCTTGCCCAGCCGGCCGCCGAAGCCGCCGCCGATGGTCTCGAGGTAGATCCAGGTGGCGCCATCCGCCTTGCGGGTGCCGATGAAGCTTGCCACGGCAACCGAGCCGTTGGAGGCGGCGGACACACGCTCCGGCACCACCTGGGCCAGGGCGCCGTGGATCAGGTCCACCACGCGCTGGCAGGCGCCGATGCGGCCGTTGACCGCCGCCGGGTGCATGCAACTCACGATCGACCCCGCGCGTGCGGTGACGTGCAGCGGGCGGGCCAGCCCGGCATTCGGCAGCACCGTCGGGTCCACCACCGTCTTGACGGCGTAGTACACGGTGGAGAGCAGCGCGGTGTGCACCATGTTCAGCCCGGCGCGCACCTGGTCCGGCGCGTCGAAGCGTAGGTACATCTCGTCGCCGGCAACGCGGATCTCGCAGGACATCGCCAGCTCGCCGGGGATTTCCAGGTCGTCGTACACGTCGTTGAAGCGATAGGTGCCGTCCGGGATGGCGGCGATGCCGGCGCGCATCTTGCGCTCCGCATAGTCCAGCAGCGCGTCTCCGGCGGCTAGCACCACGTCCCGCCCGTACTTCGTGCAGAGCGAAGTCAGCCGCTCCACCCCCAGGCGGTTTGCCGCCATCTGCGCGCGCAGGTCGGACAGCCGTTCGCGCGGCACCTGGCAGTTCAGCAGGATCAGCTCCTGCACGTCGGTCTGCAGCGTGCCGGCGCGATAGAGCCGGATCGGCGGGATGCGCAAGCCCTCCTGGTAGATGTGGGCGTGGCCGCGGTCGGCGAAATCCGAGTGGTGGGCGGTGTTCACCGCCCACGCGACGATGGCGCCGTCCACGAAGACCGGCTCCGCCAGCACGATGTCCGGCAGGTGGGTGCCGCCGCCCTCGTAAGCGTCGTTGCCCACGAACACGTCGCCGGGCCGCATCTCGGCCACCGGATGCCGCTTCAGAATGTGCGGGATGATGCCGATGAAGCTGCCCAGGTGCATCGGGATGTGCTCAGCCTGGCACAGCGTGTCGCCCCGCGTGTTGAACAGGGCGGTGGAGCAGTCCCGCCGTTCCTTGATGTTTGTGGAGTAGCTGGCCCGGACCAGCGCCTCGCCCATCTCCTCCGTGATGGAGGACAGGGCGCTGCCGATCACCTCGACGGTGATGGGATCCACGACACTCATCGTCCGGCCTCCAGGATCAGGTTGAGGTAGGGCTCGACCGTGGCGTCCATGCCCGGCAGCACGATGGTCGTGGTGTCCATCTGCTCGATGATGGCCGGCCCGGCGATGCGGTTGCCGGCACGCAGGCGGCCGCGGTCATACACCGGGCACGGCACGAAACCGCCCGCCTCCGGCAGCCACAGCTCGCGCTGCCCGGCCAGCGCGGCGGCGGCGTCCGGCCCCGCATCGGGATGCGCCTGGAACCTGGCCCGGGGCACCAGGCCGGAGGCTTCCACCCGGAACGTGACGAGCTGCACCGCCTCGCCTTCCGCCACGAAGCCGTACATCCGGCGGTGCGCCTCGGCGAACCCGGCCGCCAGGTGGTCCAGGCTGGCCTGCGTCACCGGCCCGTCCGGCAGGGCCACGGACAGCTCGTAGTTCTGCCCGGCATAGCGCATATCCACCGTGCGGGTGATCTTCTGCGCCGGGCCCTCGATCCCCTCTGCCTCGAACCAGCGTACGGCCGCTTCGCGCAGCGGGGCGAACGCGTCCTCTATGGCGGGCAGGATGGCGCGGCCCAGGGTCATCAGCCGGGTAGTGGCGTAGTCGGTCCGCAGATCGGTCAGCAACAGGCCCATGGCACACAGGATGCCCGGGTTGCGCGGCACCAGGATGCGGCCGATCTCCAGCTCCCGCGCCAGCCGCGCCGCATGCAACGGCCCGGCGCCGCCGAACGCGGCCAGCGTGTAGTCGCGCGGATCATGGCCTCGCTGCACGCTGACGACGCGGATGGCGCGCGCCATGTTGGCGGTGACGACGGAGATGATGCCCTGCGCCGTCTCCATCACGCCCATGCCGAGCTGCGCCGCCAGGCGCCCGACCGCGGCGCGCGCCAGGTCCTGCCGGATCGCCATCCGTCCACCGAGCAGGTGCGTCGGGTTCAGCGTTCCCAGCACGACGTTGGCGTCCGTCACCGCGGCTTCCTCGTTGCCCTTGCCGTAGCAGACGGGGCCGGGGAACGCGCCGCAGGACCGCGGACCCACCTTCAGCAATCCGCCGCTGTCCACGTAGGCGATGGAGCCGCCGCCCGCCCCCACCGTGTGGATGTCGAGCATCGGCGCCTTGATCGGGTAGCCGTGCACCACCGCCTCGTTGGTCAGCCGGCAGGCACCGCCCTGCAACAACGCCACGTCCGTGCTGGTACCCCCCATGTCGAACGTGATGAGGTCCGGCAGCCCCACCGCGCGGCCGAGTTCCTGCGCTGCGACGACCCCGGTGCTGGGGCCGGACAGCACGGTGCGCACCGGCAGGCGGGCCGCCTGCTCGAACGCGATCACCCCACCGTTGGACTGGGTGAGGTGCGGCGCCACCGTCAGGCCCAGGGCGGACAGGCGTTCGGAAAGGCGGTTGATGTAGCCGCGCATGACCGGGCCGAGATAGGCGTTCACCACGGCGGTGCTCATCCGCTCGTACTCGCGGAACTCGGGCGCCACGTCGTGGCTGGTGCAGGCGAAAGCCTCGGGAAACTCCTCGCCCAGGATGCGGCGCGCCGTGTTCTCGTGCTCCGGCCGGACGAAGCCGTACAGGAAGCACACGGCGACCGCCTCCACGCCGGCCGCGCGCAGGGCCCGCACGGCGCCGCGCAGGGCCTGCTCGTCCAGTGCCGTCTCGATCGTGCCGTCGTGGCGCACCCGCTCCGGCACTTCCAGCCGCAGGTCGCGCGCCACCAGCACGGGCGGCTTGTCCGCTTGCAGGTCGTACAGGTCGGGGCGCTTCTGCCGCCCGATCTCCAGCAGGTCGCGAAAGCCATCCGTCGTGATCAGCCCGGTCCGCACGCCGCGGTGCTGGATCAGCGCATTGGTGCCGACCGTGGTGCCGTGGCCGAAATAGCTGATGGCAGCGGCGGCGGCTCCCACGCGGCCGATGCCTTGTTCGACGCCATCGGCGATGCCCTGCGACGGCTCATCCGGCGTGGAGGAGACCTTCCACACCTCCATCCGGCCGCTCTCTTCCTCGAACAGGCAGATGTCGGTGAACGTTCCACCCGAATCCACCCCCACGCGCCACGCCATTCTGCTGTCCTACGATCGCCTGCCGGACTCATCCGGCTACCTGCACCTTGCCCATGCAACACCCATTCCACCGCCGCCCGGCGGTCAGGCCTGCAGGCGGGACAGCACCCTCAGTAAACGTGCTGGTATCGAGTGTTGCTGGTTCACAGGCCCGTACTTGCCGCCGATGGGCACGGCCAAACGCTTCAACCACGCGTGCAGAGACCCGCCCAGCTCGATCTGGCGGTTACTGGTGCGGACGGCCTCTGTCTGGAGATAGAGCGGAATCAGGCGGGCGCGGGAGCCGTACGGCACGCCAACGGAAGTTGGCTGCCCGCCGGCACCGGGGCGCAAGCCAGGCTGGACGACCAGCGTCACCCGGTCTGTCGTTACCTGCCACGCCTGATCGTCGGGCAGCCGACGATGAGGCAGGGCGACCTGGGCCCACCCGCTGGACAGGTAGCCGATGTCAGTATCTCCGGAACTCAGATAACCTACAGTCGCCTTCACCGGACTATAAGGAAGCCACGGTCATGTCTGCTTTTGCTTCCTGCAGCTGGCGACTTCGGCTACAGCGCGCGATATGAGACTGAACCGCATGGCGACGTGTCTGCTACTTTGCCCGTTGATACTAACGGCATGTACGGGAACATACCCAGCCTATCCTCAGGTGCCGCTGCCGTTGAACGAGAACGTGCCGGCCGCCCCAGCGTCCAACATCGAACAGAGCTGGCGACCGGGCTATTTTGACTGGAACGGTGCCAGCTACGACTGGCACCCCGGCAAGTGGGTGCCGCTGGCCGGGCACAGCACGCAGTGGCAGGACGGCTACTGGCGTCAGACTGGCACGAAAACCTATGAGTGGGTCTCGCCGGGATGGTCGTGAAACCCAGTCCCGAGCCTGCCCCAAATCCAGGCGGCTATGAACCACCCGTGGCGCTTGATGCCATGCGTGCGCTATTCGAGCACTCGGCCGGCGAGGCACGGACTTACGAAATGCTGACTGGCCTGTCGGTATTCATCGCCAAGCTAGAGCAGGCGCCCTGGGTGACTGCCGAGCATGTCGGAGATGCTGTCCGCGTTGCGGCTGCAACAGCCGGAGAGAGTGCGGCGGACCTGGATGCGCTGCCCGCACGGGAGCGGGGTAGGGTTGCCCGTAGCGGTAAACGCCCAAGCGCCCTGCGTCTGCTGGCGGCATTGATGGGAATGACCGTTCTGGCCGGTGCTGGTGCGGCAGTCTGGTTAGTTCGCGCGCCACCATCGCCCAAACCCTCCCCAGCGCCTCTAGCGATGTCTATCGCGCCGGAACCGACCGCGAGTCCGACACCCATGCCGTCGCCAGCACCGCGACCGTCACCTCCGGCTGCGGCGCCTCTGGCCACCTCGCTGCCCGCTGCCGCAGCGGTCCCGAAGGCCACTGTCCTACAACCCTCGGCAGCATCAATCGCGCCGCCCCAGTCGGTAGCCCCAGCGGGACAGCACCCGATGTTTCCTCAACCGCAAGCGCTTGCGACCAAGCCAACCCTGGACCGGCAGGACGTAGGACGCCACTGGCCCGAGCAACCATTGCGCATCTATCATAGGCCTGAGCACGAAATGGTTGTGCCTCGGCAACCCGACCTGTTCCAGCCACCCGCACCCAGTTCACGAGACGCCTATCACGCAATGATGGACGAGTTGCACGGGCTGGCCGCCACTCCAGACCATCCGCCCGAGATGCTACCCTCGCA
>CAXSEK010000023.1:0-12630 GCA_964235625.1 uncultured Acetobacteraceae bacterium | reverse complement strand
CACCGTCTGGATGATCGTCTCGGCCACGTCCGGGATCACCCGCACCTCGCGCAACGGGATGCCGATGGCGCCCAGCCCGGTTGCGAGGAACTTGATGTTGGCGTCTTGGGTGCGGCCCGAGAGCACCTCGTTGCCGATGACGAGCAGGCAGGCGGTCGGATTGGTCATGTCACAGGAAATCCCTCAGCAGGGGAATGAGCGGCTTGTCGGCCGGCGGCATGTCGTATTCGATGAGCTTGTTGGGCCGGACCCAGGCGAGCGCCTGGCCCTCCAGCCCGGTCGGCGTGCCCTTCCAGCGGCGGCACAGGAACAGCGGCATCAGCAGGTGGAACCGCTCGTACTCGTGGGAGGCGAAGGCGAAGGCGGCGAGGCAGGCCTGCTCCACGTCGATCCCGAGCTCCTCGCGCAGCTCGCGGATCAGGGCGCGTTCGGGCGTCTCGCCGGGGGTCAGCTTGCCGCCGGGGAATTCCCACAGGCCGGCCATCTTCTTGCCCTCGGGGCGCCGGGCCAGCAGCACGCGGTTGTCCACGTCGATCAGCGCGCAGGCCGCCACCAGCAGCAGCGGCTTGCCGAATGCAGCCGCGGTCGCGGCGTCCGGGCTGGCCGGCGGCTCGGGTGCCTCGACCACGCCGAACAGGTCCTCCCGCGTCGCCTCGAAGCAGATCACGGGGTGGTCGCCGCCGCGGGCAAGGAAGGGCTTGCGGTCCCGCCCGGTCTCCCGCAGGCCGATGCGGCGCAGCACGGCGGCGGAGGGGGGATTGTCCTCCGCGACATGCGCCTCGAGCCGCTGCACCGGCAGGTTGGCGAGCGCCCAGCGCGCGACCCGGCCGACGGCCTCGGTCGCGACGCCATGCCCCCAGTAGCGCCGCCCCACCCAATAGCCAAGGTTGGCGGTCCCCGGGGTCATGTCCAGGTTCAGGCCGACGCAGCCGATCACCAGGTCCTTCCCGTCCTCGTGCCCGGTGATCACCAAATGGTAGCCGCGGCCGTGCTCGCGCTGCTCCACGGTGGAGGCGATCCACTCGTCGGTCAGCGTGCGCGGATAGGGGAACGGCAGGCGTGAGAGCATGCGCACCACGCTCCAGTCGTTGACCAGGCGGTGCAGCTGCTCGGCATCGGCGGGTGCCGGGGGGCGCAGGATCAGCCGTTCGGTGGCCAGCGTGTCCGACAGATTGGGCTGGTCCGGCAGCGGTTCGGCATGCACCTCCGGCAGCGCCGCGGGCGGGGGTGCGGGCGGGGGCGGTGGGGCGCGTCGGCGGGCGGATGGCATGCGGCTGCAAAGTGGCGCAGGCGGGCGGGGGTGGGCAAGGGCGGACTTCTCGTTGGGTACGCCGCGCGTGGCCGGCCCTTACCCCGACCCTCCCCCGTGGAGGACGGGAGAGGGAGCAAGTTGCGCCTCGTAGCCGAAGGTGCGGGCCAGGCCGTCCGCCAGGCCGATCGGCTCTACGCCCAGGTAGCGCTTCATCGCCTCGATCCCATAGGTCTTGTCCTCGCCCAGCCGGCGGATCTCGTCCGGCCGGACGGTCGGGATGCCGGGGAGCAGCCGCGTTGTCGGGGCGGCCAGGCGGAGTAGCCGGGCGGAGACGGGGACGATCCGGGGCGGCGGCAGGCCGGCGGCCCGGGCCACGGCGCGGACGAAATCGGCGTAGCTGGCCCGGTCAGCCCCGGCGATCACGATCGACTCGGGCCGGTGCCACTCGGCGTCGATGGCGGCGCGGATGCAGCGCGTGACGTCATCCTGGTGGATCGGGCGGACCAGCGCCGCGCCACCGCCGGGCAGCGGCACGAACGGCAGGCGGCGCAGCAGCCGGGCCAGGCGGCGCACGTTGTCCTCGCCCTGGGCGCCGTAGATCATGGTCGGGTGCAGCATCACGCCGTGGCGGGACGATTTGCGGAACGACTGCTCCCCGGCCAGCACACCCGTGGCATGCGCGTCCGGCCAGCGGGTGAACTTGCGGGTGCTGCCGAGGAAGACGAAGTGGCGCACCCCGTCCGGTGCCGCGTCCAGGATGGCCGGGACGTGCCGGGCATGCGCGCAGGAGACGATGATCCCCGCCCCTTTCAGCGCCCGGCGCAAGGCGGGCGGACGCTCCAGGTCGGCCGTCCGCGGATCGCCCGGCAGCCCTGCATTGCCCCATTTGCGGGCGTTGCGGACCACCGGCACGTAAGCCACCCCATCGGCCGCCAGCGAGCGGCACAACACGGTCCCGGTCCGGCCCGACGCGCCGATCACGAACAGCTCCATGGCACCGTCATACGGGCGCCCACGGACGCTGCAAAGCCTGTGGTATTATGCTACCACATAGGGATTGCCTTGACTTCGCCGGTCCGTGGGACGATACAGCGCGCCTCCAAGCGAACGAGATTTCGACATGCAGAAGACCACCCTGGCGCTGAAGCCGGCAGAGGTCACCAAGGCCTGGACGCTGATCGATGCAGAGGGCCTGGTGCTCGGCCGGCTGGCTTCGATCATCGCCCAGCGACTGCGCGGCAAGCACAAGCCGCAATTTACCCCGCACGTCGATTGCGGCGACAATATCGTGGTGGTGAATGCCGAGAAGGTCCGGGTGACCGGCAAGAAGGCGGACCAGTCGGTCTTCTACTATCACACCGGCTTCCCGGGCGGGATCAAGGGCCGGACGGTGCGCGCCATCCTGACCGGGCGCCATCCGGAGCGTGTGATCGAGAAGGCGGTGGAGCGGATGATCACCCGCGGCCCGTTGCAGCGGGCGCAGATGCGGCACCTGTATGTCTATGCCGGGCCCGAGCACAAGCATGACGGCCAGCAGCCGCAGAAGCTCGACGTGGCCGCGCTGAACAGCAAGAACACGAGGATCTGAGATGAGCGACACCATTGAGCCCGCGGTCGAGCTGACGGGCACGCTCGCCGACCTGCAGAGCCTCGCCAATGCCGGCGTACTGCCGACACCGCAGACTGCCACGATCCGCGTCGAGCCGAAGCGTGACGCGCAGGGCCGATCCTATGCCACCGGGCGCCGCAAGAACGCGATCGCCCGGGTGTGGATCAAGCCTGGCAAGGGCGACATCAACGTCAACGGCAAGACGGTGACGCAGTATTTCGCCCGGCCCGTGCTGCGCATGCTGATCACGCAGCCGTTCTTGATCTCCGACCGCTACAACCAGTTTGACGTGTATTGCACGGTCAACGGCGGCGGGCTGTCCGGCCAGGCGGGTGCGCTGCGCCATGGCATCAGCCGGGCGCTGACATACTATGAGCCAGATCTACGCGGCATCCTCAAGTTGGCCGGCTTCCTAACCCGCGACAGCCGCGTGGTCGAGCGAAAGAAGTACGGCAAGGCCAAGGCCCGCCGCTCCTACCAGTTCTCCAAGCGGTAACGGGCGAAATCCGCTCTCCCTCCCCTTGTGGGAGGGGGAGCCCTTCAACCGGCGCTGGCCGATGTGCCTCGCGCTGGGTCAGCCCCGGTAGCGCCGGGGGATCAGCAAGTTGCTGCCCGCCGTCAGCACCAGGGTGGTGGCCATCAGGATCAGGGCGAGGGCCGCGGCGAACGGCCAGTTGTTGTTGGTGCTGAACTCCCAGTACAGTAGCGGCGCCATCATCTGGAAACGCGGGCCGCCCAGCAGATAGGGCGTGGCGTAGGCGTTCATCGCAAGGATGAAGCACAGGATGCCGGCGATGGCGATGCCGGGCAGCGCGAGTGGCCAGACCACGCGCCAGAAGCTGCGGCCAGGCGCCGCCCCCAGGCTCTGCGCCGCCTCTTCCAGTCGGGGATCGATCGTCTCCAGCGTGCTCTGCATCGTCAGCACGACGAAGGGCAGATTGATCGAGACGATGCCGGCCACCACGGCGAAAGGCGTGTACATCAGCTCGAGCCCGTGCCCGATCAGCCAGCGTATCGCCGTGTCGACCATGCCGCCATGGGCGAACAGGATCATCCAGCCCACCATGCGCACCACGTTGCTGACGAACAGCGGCAGCACCATCGCCAGCATGCACGCCGTCTTCCATCGCCGGCGCATGCGCGCCATGCGGTAAGCGATCGGCAGGCCGAACAGCAGGCACAGCGCCGTGGACGACACCGCCACCAGCAGGGTGGTCCACAGCACGCCGCGGTAGAACGGGTCTGCCACGAAGCGGGCGTAGTTCTCGGGCGTCACCGCCTCGATCATCAGCTCGGTGGCGTCGTATTTGTTCAGGCTGAAGCGGATCAGCAGCAGGACCGGCGCCACCAGCATCACCACGACCACGGCCAGCGCTGGGGTGGTGAACCCCGACGCGGCAGCAGCTGGCCTCAAGCGCGCTGCATGGTCTTCTTCCACCACTCGCTGACGGGGCTCTGCAGCTTGCCGGTGATGTCGTAGTTGGGTGGGAACAGCTTGGGCGCCGGGTCAGGCAAAGCGAGCTGCTCGCCGACCTTGCCGGTGAGCTTGCAGTCGTCGACGGTCGGCAGGTAGCCCATGCGCTCGGCGAAGCGGGTCTGCGCCGAGGGCTCCAGCATCGCGTCGAGGTATTTGTAGGCGGCCGGTTTGTTGGCCGCGTTCTTGGGCACGACCATGCCGGAGATGTACAGCACCGAGCCCTCGGTCTGGAACGACTGCTTCACCGGGATGCCGGCGTTCTGCCACATGATGACGCGGGCCAGCCACATGATGCCGACGTCGATCTCGCCGGACTTGATGCCGGCGCCGATCGAGTCCGTGGAGGGGTACAGCCGCAGCCCGTTGGCGTTCAGCTTCTCGGCCATGTCTTTGGTGGCCGGGTCGTCTACCTTGTTCAGGTCGCCGGTGGCGGCCAGGGCGGCGGCCATCATGATGTAGAAGTAGTTGATGTCGCCCACGCCGACCCGGCCCTTGTATTTTGGGTCCAGCAGGTCGGTGAAGGTTTTCGGCGGGTCCTGGATCTTGTCCGGGTTGTAGATGATGACCTGCGGGCTCCAGATATGCGGCGCGTAGTACGGCGAGCGCAGGTTGGGCAGCACGTGGGCCAGATTCGACACCTTGGTCGCGTCCAGCGCCTCGACCAGCCCGGCCTCCCCCACTTCGTGGCCGCGCACGCCCTGCACGCAGACCACGTCGTCCGCGCCGCGCGGCAGGCGGCGCTGGGCGTACAGCTTGGCGACCCGCGGGTCCTCGTCGGTGACGTCCTGCGTCACGGCGATGCCCTGGGGGGCCAGGATCGGGCCCTCCACGTTGGCCTTCAGCAGGCTGGCATAGTCGCCGCCCCAGGTGGAGATGACGACCTGCTCCTCCGCACGCGCCGTGCGGCCCAGCAGCGGCAGGGTTGCGGCCGCGCCGAGCAGGACGCGGCGCGGCAGGCGGAATGGAGCGGCATCAGGCATGGTGGGGCGTCCTCGTGGGTTGCAGGGCGGGCAGCGGGGTGCCAGCGGCATCGAACAGGCGCTCGGCCGCGGCGTTCCAACGTAGAGTGACCGTTTCGCCGGCGGCAAGCAAAGGGCCGGGGCTGGCCGTGCTATCGCGCACGATCACGCGCAGGTTGTTGCCGACCCGCACGAGGTGTTCGCGCACGGGGCCGAGATAGCTGGCGAGTTCCACGGTGCCGGGCACGGAACCGGCCCCGGCCGGGCCGAAGCCAAGCCGCTCGGGCCGCAGCGCCAGGGTAGCGGGACCTGCACCGGCGTACTGCCCGGCAAGCTGGACCTGGGCGCCGTCCACCGCCATCGCACCGGGCGGTGCCAGCGTGCCCTCCAGCATGTTGCTGCGGCCGATGAAGCTGGCGACGAACGGCGTGGCCGGGCGCTCGTACAGGTCCTCCTGCGTGCCGGTCTGCTGCACGCGGCCCTCGCGCATCACCACCAGACGGTCGGCCATGGCCATCGCTTCGTCTTGGTCGTGGGTGACCATCACCGTGGTCAGGCCCTGGGCCTTCTGCAGCAGCCGGATGTCCCGCCCGACCTCGCCGCGCAGGGCCGCATCCAGGTTGGACAGCGGCTCGTCCAGCAGCAGAAGCCGGGGGCGGATAGCGAGCGCGCGGGCGAGGGCCACCCGTTGCTGCTGGCCGCCGGAGAGCTCGCGCGGCAGCCGGGCGGCCAGTGCGTCCAGCCGGGTGAGGCGGAGCATGTCGGCCACCCGCGCGTCGAGCGCCGCGCCCTTGGTGCCGCGCATCTCCAGCCCGAAGGCGACGTTGCGGGCGACGGTCAGATGCGGGAACAGTGCATAGGACTGGAACACCAGCCCGAGGTCCCGCTTGTGCGGCGGCAGTCGGGCGATACTGCTTCCGTCCAGCTTTATGTCCCCGGCCGAGGGCGTCACGAACCCCGCCACCATGCGCAGGATGGTGGTCTTGCCGCAGCCGGACGGGCCGAGCAGCACGACCATCTCGCCCTCCGGGATGTCCAGCGTCACGCCATCCACGGCGCGGGCGACGCCGTAGGACTTCGCCAGGCCGTCGAGCTGGAGACGGCTCATGCGACCGCCTTCATGCGAACGCCCGGGCGACGGGGGTGAAGCGGTCCATCACCAGCAGCACGGCGGCCACCAGCACCACCTGGGCCACCGCGACGGCGGCGATCAGCGGGTCGATGTGGTATTGCAGGTATTGCAGCAGCGCGATCGGCAGCGTGGTCATGCCGGGCGCGGTGAGGAACAGCGTCATCTCGAGGTTCTCGAACGAGAAGATGAAGGCGAACAGCGCGCCGGCCACGATGCCGCCCCGCATGGCCGGGAGGGTGACGCGCCAGATCACCCTCAGCGGCGTGGCGCCGAGGCTGGCCGCAGCCTCCTCCGCCGCACGGTCGTGGTTGGCGAGCGAGGCCAGGCAGAGCCGCACCACCCAGGGCAGCGTGATCAGCACGTGGGCGGCGACCAGCACGCCGAAGGAGGCGCTGAGCGCCCACTCGGTCCGCTCCTCGATCAGCACGGCCAGCACGTAGATGCCGAGGCCGATGGCGACGCCGGGAATGGTGAGCGGGGCGAGCAGCAACGTGCTGACGGCGCCGCGGCCGGTGAAGCGGTAGCGCGAGAGGCCGATCCCGGCGGGGATGCCGAGGGCGAGGCTGCAGGTGACGGCGATGGCGGCGGTGATCAGGCTGGTGCGGAGCGCGCCGCCGAACGCGGGCAGGATGCGGGCGTACCAGTGCAAGGTGTAGGCGTGCGGCGGGAACACGATGATCGTCTCGTCGAACACGCTGAGATAGAGGGTCAGGACGAGGGGGATGAACACGACCGCCGCGCCCATGGTGACGAGTGCGGTGGTGGCGAGGCGGCTCGCGCGGTCGCTTGCGGTTATCATGTCGGTTTGTGTTCCACCCGTCTTGTCCAGCAACCGGCGTGCCAGCAGCCGGGGGATCCCAAGCTCCCTCACCCCGGCCCTCTCCCAGCGGGAGAGGGAGAGCAGTTCGACCCTCGGGTAGCGTTCCCGCCCCAGCTTGGCTAGCCTCGGGTCCGAACAGCGGAGGCACGCGCATGGTTCAGGGCGTCGGCGGGTCGAGCTTTGCGGCGGAGCTGGAGCGGATGCGGCCGATGATTGCGGGCGTGCAGCCGATCGCGGTCGAGGAGTACCAGGCGCGCATCGCGAAAGCCCAGCGCCTCATGAGGGAGCAGGGCGTGGACGCGCTCTACCTCGATACCTCCACCAATCTGCGCTACTTCACCGGCATCGCCCTCGGGCTCACCGAGCGGCTGCATGGCGCGGTGATTCCGGCCGAGGGGGAGATCGCGTATCTCAGCCCGACCTTCGAGGAGCCGAAGACGCGCACGTTGCTGCGCTTCGGCGGCGACATCCGCTGCTGGGAGGAGCATGAGGACCCGACGGCGCTGGTGATCGACACGGTGCGCAGCAAGGGGGCCGACAGCGGCATTATCGCGCTCGACCCGGCGGCGCCGTTCTTCACCGTGGACGGGCTACGCCGCGCGGGCAACAGCTTCAGCTTCACCAATGGTGCGTCCATCACCGCCGCCTGCCGCATGGTGAAGTCCCCGGTAGAGATCGCGCTGATGCAGGTGGCGATGGACATCACGCTCGAAGTGCACAAGGCGGCGGCGCGCTGCATGGCGCCGGGCCTGACCACGCCCGAGGTGCAGGCGTTCCTGGACGCGGCGCACCGCAAGCTGGGCGGGCAGCCCGCCTCCCGCGCGGTGCAGTTCGGCGAGGCGACGGCCTACCCGCACGGCGTGCCGTACCCGCAGACGCTGGCCGATGGGGACATGGTGCTGGTGGACACGGGATGCTCCGTGGAGGGCTACCGGTCCGATATCACGCGCACTTACGTGCTGGGCGAGCCGACGGCCCGGCAGCGCGAAATCTGGGAGCTGGAGCAGCGCGCCCAGCTCGCCGCGTTCGGCGCCGCGCAGCCGGGTGCGCCGTGCGAGGCGGTGGATGCGGCGGCGCGCGCGGTGATCGCGGCCGGCGGGTTCGGCCCCGATTACGCGACTCCCGGCCTGCCGCACCGCACCGGGCACGGGATCGGCATGGACGTGCACGAGGACACCTATTTCGTGCGCGGCAACAAGACGCCGATCGCGCCCGGCATGTGCTTCTCCGACGAGCCGACGATCTGCATCTACGGCGAGTTCGGCGTCCGGCTGGAAGACATCCTGTATATCACCGAGGCCGGCCCGCGCTGGTTCACCCAGCCCTGCCCGTCCTGCGACGACCCGTTTGGAGTGATCGCATGACCACACAGTTCCTGTTCACCGGCGGCACCGTGCTCGACCCGCGCCACGAGGGACCGCGGGAGGGCATGGAGGTGCTGGTCGAGGGCGACACCATCCGCGAGGTCTCGGACCGGCCGATCCGCAGCGAGGCGGCCGAGCGGGTGGACCTGGCCGGCCGGGTGCTGATGCCCGGCCTGATCGACGCGCATGTGCACGTGATCGCGGCGATGGCGGACCTGGCGGCCAACGCTGCGCAGCCGAACTCGCTGGCCGCGTTGCGCGCCGGGCACATCATGCACGCCATGCTGATGCGCGGCTTCACCACGGTGCGGGACGTGGGCGGGGCGGACCGGGGCCTGGTGGATGCGCAGGCGCTGGGCGTGGTGAGCGGGCCGCGGCTGGTGATCAGCGGCAAGGCGCTGAGCCAGACGGGTGGGCATTGCGACAGCCGGCAGCGCTATGACGATCGGGCGCCATACAACCGGGTCGGCTCGATGGGCCGGCTGTGCGACGGGGTGGACGCGGTGCGCCGGGCCGCAAGGCAGGAACTGCGGGCGGGGGCGGACTTCATCAAGGTGATGGCCAATGGCGGCATCGCCTCGCCGGCCGACCCGATCCACATGCTGCAATTCTCCCGCGCCGAGCTGGAGGCGGTGGTGGAGGAGGCGAAGAACCTCGGCACCTACGTCTCCGCGCACCTCTACACAGACGAGGCAATCACCCGGGCGCTGGATTGCGGCGTGCACTCGCTGGAGCACTGCAACCTGATCACGGCGGCGACGGCGAAGCGCGCGGCGGGGCTTGGCACGATCGCGGTGCCGACGCTGATAACCTACCAGCGGCTGGCGGCGGAGGCCGGATCGCTGGGCATGCGGCCGGAAAGCCTGGCCAAGATCGAGACGGTGCGGCAGGCTGGGCTTGACTCGCTGGACGTGATGCAGGGCGCCGGGCTGCCGATGGCGTATGGCACGGACCTGCTGGGCGAGATGCACCGCCACCAGTCGGGCGAGTTTGCGCTGCGGGCACGGGTGATCCCGCCGATTGAGGTGCTGCGCTCGGCCACCACGCTGGCCGCCGAGCTATGCGGCCTGGCGGGCCGGGCGGGAGTGATCGAGCCGGGGGCGGATGCGGACCTGCTGGTGGTGGAGGGCAACCCGCTGAAGGATTGGAGCCTGCTGGAGGACCAGGGGGCGCGGATCCCAGGGATCATGCAAGCGGGGCGGTGGGTGAAGGGGCCTGGCGCGCGGTAAGGGCGGGCGGCCCACCTCCGAGCGCGTGTCGGTGGTATGCCAGAGCGCATCCCACCTTACGAAGGGTTCGGGGCAATATCGGCTTCGGTTGCCAATTCGTAGGGTGGGACGCGCTTTGGCGTCCCACCGAGACACGCACGATGCCCCAGCGTTCAGAACGGAACGACCTCGCCGCGGTAGTCGATCAGCAACCCGGTCTGCTCCGGCGTGAGCGCGTCCAGCACCGCCAGCATCCGTTCCGCCGCAAGGCCCGGCGGTTGCACGTCCAGGCCGGATTTGGCGAACGGACCCGAGAGCGGTGTTGCGACTGTTCCGGGGTGCACCGCCACGCATACCGCCTCACGGTGGGTGCGGGCGAGTTCGATCGCGGCGGTGCGGACCAGTTGGTTGAGGGCCGCCTTCGAGGCGCGGTAACCGTACCAGCCGCCGGCGCGGTTGTCGGCGATGCTGCCGACGCGGGCGGAGAGGGTGGCGAACACCGCCCGGCCGTCGCGGGCCAGGCGGGGCAGGAAATGCTTCATCAGCAGCGCCGGGCCGATCGCGTTGACGGTAAAGCTATACGCCAGCTGCGCCGGGTCGATCTGGCTCAGCTTCTTCTCCGGCATCATGCCGCTGCCATGCAGGAAGCCGGTCGCATCGATGACCAGCCGCAGGCTGCTGCCCGCCATGGTGGCGGCGTGGGCGATGCTGGCCTCGTCCAGCAGGTCGAGCGCGGGGTGGAGCCGTGGACCGGGGTGCGCAGCCACCAGGCCCAGGCGCAGCACGGGGCGGCCCGATCGTTCCAGCTCCGCGGCCAGGGCGGTGCCTATCGCCCCGCCCGCCCCGATCACGACGCAGGTCACTCGTCGAGCAGGCTGGGCGGCTTTTCCAGCGGCGGCACGGCGCCCTCGCCCCCCTCGGGGCCGTAGAACACCATCCAGGCACCGAAATCCTGGCTCATGTCCTCGAACCGGTGCTCCGTCCCCGCTGGAACGAACAGCACGTCCCCGGGTGCCACGGACACGCGCTCGGGGCTCTCCATGCCCAACGCCTCCTCCTCGCCGAAAGGGACGGCCTCGGTGGCGCGGACGAAGCCGGCGGTGCCGGTGGCCACGAAGTACATCTCGTCCCGGTCGTGCGGGACCTGGTGGTCCTCGCGGCGCGGCGCATACCAGCGCAACTGCATCGAGCCGTAGCGCATCAGCAGGGCACTCAGGTGCCCAGGCTCGATCGATGCGGCCCGCGCCTCACCCGGCGTCACCAGCAAGCGGGGCATTCCTGGGCTACGCGGCGACAAATCGATCTTGTCCAAAGCGGGCCCCACATCCTCTGAGTCTCCTTAGGTGGGATATTACCGGGGCTGACAAGGCCTCCCATCCCGCAGAACCGGCCGTGAGGCCGCAGGCGGGGCAGATTGATGTATGTTTGTTCGGACTGAGGGAGTGGTCAGCCCTGCCGAGGCCCAAACCACCACGCCATTTTGGCCAGCCGTCACGACTGTCGCACCCGACTGTTGCGCCCGACTGTTGCGCCCGACTTGCGCCCTGGCAAACTCCCAGCTGCGCGCTATCCTCATCCCATGACCGCTGCTGCCCCGACCCGGCGTGACTTGCTCGGCCTGATCGGCGCCGCGGCTGGCGGGGCCGCGATGTATGCCGCGATGACCGCGCTCGGCCATGCGGCGGAGAGCACGTATACCGGCCCGGTGAAGCTGGATGGCGATCCGAAGGGCGCCAGCGTGCTGGTGCTGGGCGCGGGCGTGGCCGGGATGGTGGCGGCGATGGAACTGCGCCGGGCCGGATACCGGGTCGAGTTGCTGGAATTCAACGAGCGCGTGGGGGGCCGCAGCTGGACCCTGCGCGGCGGCGACCGCTACGCTGAGATGGGCGGCGCGGTGCAGGAGTGCGGCTTCGACCCGGGGCTGTACCTCAACCCGGGACCATGGCGTATTCCGTACCACCACCGCGGGCTGCTGGATTATTGCAAGCGGTTGGGCGTAGCGCTGGAGCCGTTCGTTCAGGTCAACCACAACGCCTATCTGCACGCCGCCGGGTCGTTCGGTGGCAAGCCGCAGCGCTACCGGGCGGTGCAGGCGGATTTCCATGGCACCGTCGCGGACCTGCTGGCCAAGGCGGTGCGCAGCGACCGGCTGGACGGTGCCGTGACGCCCGAGGACACTGAGGTGCTGCTGACGGCGCTGCAGAATTGGGGCGCGCTGGACCGCGACTACCGATACCGCGCCGGGCCGGATGCCAGCGAGCACCGCGGCTGGGACAATCCGCCGGGCGGCGGGCTGGATGGCCGGCCCACCTCGTCCACACCCGTCAATCCCTCAGACCTACTGCAGAGCCGGTTGTGGCGTGCGCTCGCCGTCTCGGCCGATTACGACTACCAGACGACGCTGTTCCAGCCGGTCGGCGGCATGGACGCTATCGCCCGCGCGATGGGGCGGGAGGTGGCACCGGTGCTCCGGCTGCGCACCAAGGTCACGGCAATCGGGCAGGACGCTTCGGGCGTGACCGCGGTGTGGCAGGACACGGCGAGCGGGGCCGCTGGGCAGTCCCGTGCCGACTGGTGCGTGTGCGCGATCCCGCTCTCGATTCTTAGCCAGATCGAGCTTACCGTGTCGCCGCCGATGGCGCAGGCGATCGCGGCCGTGCCCTACGCCGCCGCGCTGAAGATCGGCCTGCAGTTCCGCCGGCGGTTCTGGGAGGAGGACGAGGCGATCTATGGCGGGATCAGCTACACCGACCTGCCGATCTCGCTGATCGGCTATCCGGCGTCCGGCACGCACAGCGCGAAGGGCGTG
>CAXSEK010000022.1:0-12781 GCA_964235625.1 uncultured Acetobacteraceae bacterium | reverse complement strand
TGCCGAACGGCGTGCGTGCCTACCCCTGCCGCGAGCAGGACGGCATGATCCTGATTTGGCCCGGTGACCCGGCTGCCGCGACCGACCTGCCGCCGCTCGGCTCCGCGCATGACCCGGCGTTCAAGACCCGCCGCTTCGGCAAGACGGTGAACTGCCACTATACGTTCATGCACGAGAACCTGATGGACATGAACCATCAGTTCCTGCACCGCAAGCAGATGGGCCAGATCGCTCCGCGCTACCTCGGCCGCCGGGTTGGCGAGGACTGGCTGGAGATCGACTACAGCTTCGCGCGTACCGGCGGCAAGCAGCCGCTGGGCGAGGCGGCGATCATGGGCATCCGCCGCGGCACCTCGAAGGTCTCCAAGGACCTGATGACCATCCGCACCGAATACCCGTATCAGACGCTGCGGATCTGGACCTCCGGCGACGAGCCGGTGATGCATCTGTGGATCTGCTACACGCCGGTGGATGCCGAGCAGAGGGTTAACCGCACCTTCGGCCTGCTCTCGGTGCGCCGGCCCAAGATCCCGGGGCTGCTGGATGCCGCCTGGCCGCTGCTGGTGTGGTTCACCGACCGCATCTTCCGCGAGGACCGCGAGATCGTAGAGTCGGAGCAGGCGGCGCATGACGCGCAGGGTAGCGACTGGAACCAGGAAGTGTTCCCGCCGATCCGCGATCTGCGCGCCTTGCTGGCGGCGAACGGTGCGCCGATCGTGCCGTGCGCGTCTACTCGACCCGGAGTGCCGACCGCAATGACGCCGTGATCGCCGGGTCTTCCAGCGCGGCCAAGCGGGCGGCTGCGACGGTGGCGAACCGGTGCGTGAGCGCCCTCCGCCGCGCCGGGGGCAAGGGGTGGGCCGGCGCCGGGCGCAGCATCTCCGCCTCCCGCCCGCAGGCGACAATCAGCCCGGTGCTGTCCGGCAGCAACTCCACCGGGAAGTCGTCGTCCACGGCGAAATACAGCGCGTCGCAGTACTCCCGGTAGTCCGTCCACTTGACGTCGGCGAGGAAGTCGCGCGCGCCGGACTTCACCTCGATGCAGACGAACCCGCCATCCGGCCGCAACGCCAAGAGGTCTGCCCGCCGTCCATTGGGCAGCGGCAATTCGTGCAGTGCCACCCAGGCGAGTCGCCGGCAGAGCGTAGCCGTGGCCCGGCGGACGGCGAGTTGGCGTTCGGGAAACGAAGGCTCCATGGCCCGGTGTTAGCCCGATCCGAACAGAAAGTGAACTGCTGCAACTTGCCAGGTTATGTGGCATTAGGGCGGCATGGTCCCCACGCGGTTCGCGGTTGCCGCCCACATCCTGCTGATGATCGCAGCGGATGGCCGCGAGCCATCGACCAGTCAGCGTTTGGCGACCAGCATCAACACCAACCCGGTCGTCATCCGTCGCATCACCGGGCAGCTCGCCCGCGCTGGCTTGGTGCGGGTGCGCCGTGGCCCCGGGGGGGCTGAGCTGGTGCGGCCGCCGGACCACATCACGCTGGAGGATGTGTGGCGCGCGGTGAATTCCGGCCCATCCCGCCCGCTGCTGCCGCTGCACGCCAACCCGGACCCACGCTGCCCCATCGGTTGCCGTGTGCATGCCGTGCTGGGGGAGGCGTTCGGCACGGCGGAACGGGCGCTCGAGCGCGCGCTGGCGCGGACAACGCTCGCGGACTTGCTGCATGGGGTGAGCGCCGTGGCCGCGTGATGGCGGTTTTGGACATATTAACTCCTCCGACACCGAATCGTCTGGATGAGCGTCGTGCCGGAGCGGCGATACCGTGGATGTTGCTCTTCACGCGAGCGGGGCCGAAAGGGCGCGCGACGTCGCTTGCCTCGGTGCCGCTCTCTCCGTAAGTGCGTGCGCCTGCCTCGAAAGTCCTCCCGCCCATGCGCAAACGCCGTGGCCGCCCGCTCGACGGGTGGCTGATCATCGACAAGCCGCCGGGCATGACCAGCACAGACGTGGTCAACCGTGTGCGCCGCGGCTTCGATGCGCAGAAGGCCGGGCATGGGGGCACGCTGGACCCGCTGGCCACCGGTGTGCTGCCGATCGCCTTCGGCGCCGCGACCAAGACCGTGCCCTACGTGATGGACGGCACCAAGCTGTATCACTTCACCCTCAAGCTCGGCGAGGCGCGCGACACCGACGACGCGGATGGCGCCGTGACCGCGACCTCTGCGGTGCGCCCGACGGACGCGCAGCTCGAGGCGGCGCTGCCGGCCTTCCGCGGCGCCATCATGCAGGTCCCGCCCGCCTACTCCGCCATCAAGGTCGCGGGCGAGCGGGCCTACGACATGGCGCGTGAAGGCCGGGCGCCGGCGCTGGAGGCCCGGCCGGCGCGGGTGGATGCGTTCGACCTGATCGCGCGGCCGGACGCCGACACCGCCGTATTCGCCGTGCAATCGGGCAAGGGCGTCTACATGCGCTCCCTGGCGCGGGACCTAGCGATGGCGTGCGGCACGCTGGGCCACGTGGCGGCGCTGCGGCGGCTGCGGGTGGGGCCATTTTTGGCTGAGCAAGCGATTTCGCTGGACAAATGCCTGGCGGCGGAGGATAGCACGCCGGCTTCCCCGGACCTCCTGCTTCCCGTCCTGACCGCGCTGGCCGACATCCCGGCGCTGGCCCTGACCGAAGTGGAGGCCACTATCCTGCAGCAAGGCCAGGCCATCAGCCTGGTCGATCTGCTGGGGCGCATTCCACGGACGGCCGATCCCGATGGCGGGTTGGCCCGTGCCATGGCGGGGCAGCGCGTAATCGGCCTATGCCGCATGTCCGAGGGCATGTTGCGGCCGGAACGCATCCTGTAACACCCCAACGGAGGATATCCGATGTCGATCACAGCCGAGCGCCGTACCACGCTGATTTCCGATTACGCCCAACAGGCCGCCGACACCGGCAGCCCCGAAGTCCAGGTCGCTTTGCTCTCCGAGCGGATCGGCAACCTGACCGAGCACCTCAAGACGCACGCCAAGGATTTCCACAGCCGCCGCGGCCTGCTGATGCTGGTGGGCCGGCGCCGCCGCCTGCTCGACTACCTCAAGAAGAAAGACAACGGGCGCTATACGACCCTCATCGGACGGCTCAGCCTCCGCCGCTAGCACGTTTACCACCACCCCGGTGCCAATGGTGGCGTCGGGCAATCAGCGCGCCGGTGCCTGACGACACCCGGTTTGCGACGGCGCCTTCGGCCACGTGGTCGCGGTTCACCCCGCGCCGCCATGCCGCCCGAGACGCCGCACCCGCACCGGTTGGCAAGGCCTCCGTGCGTGACCGCAAGGATCACCGCATGTTCAATCATTTCCGCAAAGAGCTCGACTGGGGCGGACGCAAGCTGATCCTCGAGACGGGCAAGATCGCCCGCCAGGCCGATGGCGCCGTGATGGCGACCTATGGCGAGACGATCGTGCTCTGCACCGCCGTCGGCGTGAAGACCGCCAAGGCCGGGCAGGACTTCTTCCCGCTGACCGTGAACTACCAGGAGAAGGCGTTTGCCGCCGGCAAGATCCCCGGCGGCTTCTTCAAGCGCGAGGGCCGCCCCTCCGAGAAGGAGACGCTGGTCAGCCGCCTGATCGACCGCCCGATCCGCCCCCTGTTCCCCGAGGGCTTCCGCAACGAGGTCCAGGTCGTGGCCACCGTGCTGTCGCATGACATGGAAAACGATCCGGACATCGTCGCCCTGATAGGCTGCTCGGCCGCTCTCACCCTCTCCGGCATCCCGTTCTTCGGCCCAGTCGCGGCAGCCCGCGTGGGCTTCATCGACGGCGCCTACGTGCTCAACCCGACCGTCGAGCAGATGAAGGGCTTCAAGCTCGACCTGGTCGTCGGCGGCACCGCCGAGGGCGTGCTTATGGTGGAGAGCGAGGCGCACGAGCTGGACGAGGCCACCATGCTGGGTGCCGTCGAGTTCGGCCATGCCGGGTTCCAGCCGGTGATCCAGGCGATCATCGAACTCGCCGAGCACGCGGCGAAGGAGCCGTGGGACATGCCGGAGCCGGCGCCCGAGCTCGCGACCCTCAAGACCCGCCTGGGCGAGGTCGCCCGCGTGCCGCTCGCCGAGGCCTACAAGGAGGTGTTGAAGCAGTCCCGCCAGGACAAGGTCAGCGCCGCCAAGAAGGGAGCGGTCGCCAAGCTCGCCGAGGAGGGCCTGGATACCGACAAGGTCAAGGGCATGATGAAGTCGCTCGAGGCCGACATCGTCCGCAACTCGATCCTGGACACGGGGCTGCGGATCGACGGGCGGGATACCAAGACCGTGCGCCCGATCATTGCCGAGGTGGGCTTCCTGCCGCGCGCGCACGGGTCCGCCCTGTTCACCCGCGGCGAGACGCAGGCGCTTTGCGTGGCGACGCTGGGCACCGGGCAGGACGAGCAGATCATCGACCAGCTGGAGGGCGAGAGCCGCGCCCACTTCATGCTGCACTACAACTTCCCTCCCTATTCCGTTGGCGAAGCCGGCCGTATGGGCAGCCCGGGCCGTCGCGAGATCGGGCACGGCAAGCTCGCCTTCCGCGCCGTGCGGCCGCTGCTTCCAGCCAAGACAGACTTCCCGTACACCATGCGGGTGGTCAGCGAGATCACCGAGAGCAACGGCTCCTCCTCGATGGCGACAGTCTGTGGCAGCTCGCTCGCGCTGATGGACGCGGGCGTGCCGCTGAAGCGTCCCGTGGCAGGCATCGCAATGGGCCTGATCAAGGAAGATCGCGGGTTCGCCGTGCTCAGCGACATCCTGGGCGACGAGGACCACCTCGGCGACATGGACTTCAAGGTCGCGGGCACCGAAGTGGGCATCACCAGCCTGCAGATGGACATCAAGATCACGTCCATCACGTTCGAGATCATGAAGACGGCGTTGGAGCAGGCGCGCGAGGGCCGGATGCACATCCTGGGCGAGATGGCCAAGGGGCTGTCCGGCGCCCGTGGCCACGTAGCGGCGACCGCCCCGCGCATCACCACGATCACCGTGCCGAAGGAGAAGATCCGTGAGGTGATCGGCACCGGCGGCAAGGTGATCCGCGAGATCGTCGAGCAGACCGGCTGCAAGATCGACATTGAGGATGACGGCACGATCAAGATCGCGGCCACGACGGAGGAGGCCAGCCAGGCTGCCATCGACAAGATCCGCGGCATCGTTGCCGAGCCGGAAGTGGGCGTGATCTACAACGGCACCGTTGTGAAGACGGCCGAGTTCGGCGCCTTCGTAAACTTCCTGGGCTCGAAGGACGGACTGGTCCACATCAGCGAGCTGAGCCAGGGCCGGGTCAACAAGACGACCGACATCGTGGCGCAGGGCGACAAGGTGAAGGTCAAGTGTCTGGGCTTCGACGACCGCGGCAAGGTGAAGCTGTCGATGCGGGTGGTCGACCAGGCGACTGGCGAGGACATCAGTGAGAAGGTCGGCTCCAAGGGTGGTCGCCCGCGGGAGGCCGACGCGGCTTAGCGGACAGCGCCAGGATGGGGGCGTTCGCGCGCCTCCATCCTGCCCCTAGCAAAAGCTGGCTGGGGCCTTCATATTACCGTTTGTTTCAGTCTTGGGACTCAGCCGGGCATGAAGTTGATCAATGCAATTCGCATGGGCGGAGTGGACGTTCTGCCGCTCGTCGAGGGCGGCAAGGGCGTTTCCGTGTCCACCGGTGTGTCGTCCGGGCACTGGGCACAGGCTGGTGGCGCAGGGACGTTCAGCGCCGTCAACGCCGACAGTTATGACGCGAACGGCCATCGGGAGCCGCAGATCTATCACGGGCGCACCCGGCGTGAGCGCCATGAGGAGCTGATCGACTTCGCCATCCGCGGTGGCATCGCCCAGGCGCAGCAGGCGCACGAGCTATCGGGCGGGCAGGGCCGGATCCATGCCAACATCTTGTGGGAGATGGGTGGGGCAGAGCGCGTGATCACCGGCGTGCTCGAGGGCGCCAAGGGCCTGATCCACGGCCTGACTTGCGGCGCCGGCATGCCATACCGCCTGAGTGACATCGCGGCCAAGTTCGGCGTGCACTACTACCCGATCGTCTCCTCCGCCCGCGCCTTCAACGCGTTGTGGAAACGTGCCTACTCCAAGGCGGCCTCTCTGCTCGGCGGCGTGGTGTACGAGGATCCCTGGCTCGCGGGCGGCCATAATGGCCTGACCAATGGCGAGGACCCGGAGAAGCCCGAGGATCCGTTCCCCCGTGTGTTGGCGCTGCGTAAGCTGATGCGCAGCTTCGGCCTGGGCGATACGCCGATCATCATGGCCGGCGGCGTGTGGTGGCTGGAAGAGTGGGAGCACTGGATCGACAATCCGGAGCTCGGGCCGATCGCCTTCCAGTTTGGAACCCGCCCCCTGCTGACCCAGGAGAGCCCGATCGGTGACGCCTGGAAGCAGCGCCTGCTGACGCTGAAGGAGGGTGACGTGTTCCTCAACAAGTTCAGCCCGACCGGATTCTACTCGTCGGCGGTAAATAACGGCTACATCCAGGAGTTGCGGGAGCGCAGCGAGCACCAGGTTGCTTACACGATGGAACCGGTGGGCGAACATACGGCGGCTTTCGGCGTCGGGCCCCGGCAGCGCATCGTGTACTTGACGCCGATGGATCTTGGCCGGGCGGAACGCTGGGTGCGCGACGGCTTCATCGAGGCGCTGCGCACCCCGGACAGCACGCTGGTGTTCGTAACGCCGGGTAAGGCGGCTGAGATCCTGCAGGACCAGACGGATTGTATGGGCTGCCTTAGCCAGTGCCGCTTCTCAAATTGGTCGCAGCACGAAACGGGCTTCACGACTGGCAAAAAGGCCGACGCACGCAGCTTCTGCATTCAAAAAACGTTGCAATCCGTCCGCGACGACCAAGGCGACCCGGCGGCGTTGGACAAAAATCTAATGTTCAGCGGCCACAACGCCTATCGCTTCGCATCCGATCCGTTCTACTCCAATGGCTTCATCCCCACGGTAAAGCAATTGGTGGAGCGCATTCTCACCGGCCGGTAAGCGATGCCCGGTGTCCCTGGGGACTGACATCCGGCCTTGTCGGATAGGCTGCCTGCAGCTTAACACCTCGCTACTCGTAGAATGGGATGCGCTTTGGCATCCCATCACGCGCAAAGGTCGTTCCAGACTGCTAGGTCTTGGCCGCTTCTGGTTGCCAGCTGTGCGCTTTTTCGTGCGACGATCAAGGACGGTGATCAACCTCCGACGGTGATCAACCTCCGACGGTGCCGTTGGAGTGGACGGCCCAGGCTGTCAAGGTGGAGCGGCGTTTTGTCGTCGGCGCGCGCAGCCGAAGCAGCACAGATAAACGCAACCGCAAGCAATGCCATGCGGACTAACGCGTCAGCGTCGGGGCCTTGCTGCCGCCTCGGGCAGGCTGACCGGCCCTAATCCGCGCAGCATGTCCGCAATCTGGTCCGCCATCTGGCCCACTGCGGCACTTTCGGCTGTCACCAGGTCCGGCGTGCCTGTGCCCGTGGGTTGGACTGTCAGACGGAGGGAGCGGGTCGCGGCCGGATCATGGCTACGGCCCTGTTCCACCGCGACCTGCGCCAGCAGCACCACCGTGCCGCCCTGGTCAAGATCGAACCGCTGGATGTCGAGTTCGACTGTCGCCGACGGATCGACCGAGATCGTGCCGGCTTCGGTGAACACGCTGCTGCCGGGCAGGCGCTGTGACAGGTCCAGCGCCAAGACGCGGCCGATCATGTCACCCAGCGGCTCCCCCCAGCGCTCGCCACTGCGCAACTGCAGGCGGTTGACCGAGGTGTCGCGCACGATCTCCGGCCGGTCCAGGTAGCCAGCCAGGCCGGGCCGCGACAGCTTGATCGCAGCCGGGCCACTGCCGAGCGGCTGCCCCGGTACGGCGCGCAACGTGTAAACCGCGGGGTCAGGCGAAGCACAGCCCCACAACGCCAGCATCACCGGCGCGACCAGCCACCCGTGACGCATCACCGTTCGGCGCCCTCGGCAGTGCGGCCCCGGATCAACGCCTCGGGATGGCGGTCGAGGAAGTCGGCCAGCAGGCGGATCGATCGGGCAGCGTCGTTGAACTGGGACATCAGCCGCTCCAAGTCGCGTGAGAACTGAGAGTTGCTGCCGTAGCCATTGTTCACGGAGCCCACCAGTTGGCTTGCCCGGCTCAACGTCTGATCGAGGCTGTTGCTGATCTCAGGCAGGCGGTGCAGCAGCGGCGTCAGCCCGGCATCCGTCCGCTTCACAAGGCCTTGCACGTCCACGAGCGCGCCGGTCGCGGCATTGATCGCTTGCTTCACCTCGGGCCCGCCGATCGTGGCATTCAGCGTCGCCAGCAGCGTGCTCGCATTGTTGCCGATCTGAGCGAACGGGATCGCCCCGACCTTCTGCAGGATCTCCGACGCTGAGGTGATGATGCCGCTAAACCCGCCGCCGAGTGTCGGCAGCACGATCGCGTCGCCTTCCATCGAGACCGTGCCCGGCGGCGGATTGGGCGGGAAATCCAGCGAAACGGCCAGCGATCCGGTGATGTAGCTCGTCGTCACCAGCTCCGCCCGTAGCCCGTGGTTCACCAGCCGGCGGCTGACCGTCTCCGGCGTGTCGTTGGGGTCGCCTCCCACGGCGCTTAGCCGCTCGGGCTGGATCTCGGCGGCGACCCGCACCCGGGCGGTCGCGTTCACCGGGTCCAGTTCGAGCCCGACGTCTGTCACGGTGCCGATCTGCTGGCCGTAGATCTGAACCGGCGAGCCCACGGCCAGCCCGCTCGTCGAAGTCTGGAAATACATCACCGTCAGGATACGCTGCTTGTAGCCGGCCGCGTTGGCCGCCTCCTCGCTCGCGAACAGGTCGAATGATGAGTCTTGCTTGGCGCTCTCGGTGTCCCGCGCGTCCTCCGGTGTCCCGAACGCGACACCGCCGGACAGAACCGCCTGCAGCGATTCCAATTCCACGTGTAGACCCGAGCCGCCGAACGCCACGTTCAGGCCAGAGGCGTTCCAGAATCGCGTGCCGCTTCGCACCCACTTGTCATACGGGGCACGGACGAACGTATTGACCGTAATGGCGCCGTTGCCCTCGGGCAGATGGTAGCCGAGCACCTCGCCCACCACGATGTCACGGTAGAACACCGGCGAGCCGCTGCCGAGCGAGCCGATCCGCGTCGTCGTCAATACGAACGTGGTGCCTGGCTCGTCCGACCGGACGCCTGGCGGGTCCTCCAGCCCCGTATAGACGCGAAGTGACTTGGTCCCCTTCGAACCGGGATCCATCTCGATGTAGCCGCCGGAGATCAGCGTCTCCAGCCCCGAGATGCTTGCGCCGGACAGGCGGGGACGCACCACCCAGAAACGGGCCTGGTCGGTGAGGTAGGGGTCCGCCTCGCTGTTCATCCGCACGTGGACGATGACGTGGCTCATGTCCTCGGCCAGCCGGATGCTCGTGATGGTGCCGAGGTCGACTGCCTTGTGCCGCACCTTCGTCTGCCCAGCGGTCAGCCCGTCGGCACTCTTGAAGCTGATGACGATCTCGGGCCCGCGCTGCGACAGCGTGGTGAACGCAAGGTAGGCACCGACCACTGCGGCGACGATCGGCAGGATCCAGACGAACGAAAATGCGGATTTCCGCCGAACATCGGCTTCGGGAATGGCGGCCTGGTCGGTTTCAGTTGGGTCGGCTTTCGGCGTGTTGCTATCGCTCATGCAGGTCCCGCGGTGGCCGGCGGCACAGCCGGCCGGTGGATGTCGGAGGATGCTCTCGGGGCGTGTCTACGCTGGCTGAGCGCCCCTTCCCCGGCCGCATCCCACATCAGTCGTGGGTCGAAGCACACAGCGGCGATCATCGTCAAGACGACCACGCTGCCAAAGCAGATCGCCCCCGTGCCCGGCTGTATATCAGCGATCACGCCCGCTTGCACCAGGCCAACCAGGGTGCCGAGCATGAACACGTCGATCATCGACCAGCGGCCGATGAAATCCACCGCCCGGTAGAGCCGCGTCCGGTCGTGCAGGCACCAGGCGGACCGGCGCTGGGTGGCAATCAGCATGACCGCCAGGCTCACGAGTTTGAACAGCGGAACCGCGATGCTGGCCACGAACACCAAGAGCGCTAGCGGCCACATTCCCGAGTCCAGCAGCTCCTGTGCGCCGCCGATGATGGTGGACGGCGTGCCCTGGCCAAGCCGCGTCACTGTCATCACGGGGAACACATTGGCGGGGATGTAGAGCACTGCCGCCGCGGCCAGCAGCGCCCAGGTGTTGGCAACGCTGCCCGGCAAGCGCTCATGCAGCCGGGTGCGGCAGCGCGTGCACAGGTCACCGTCCCGCGCGGTGTTGACCCGGCCGCATTCGTGGCAACTGATCAAGCGGCCGCGCCCCGGTTGCGGCGGGGGCACCAGGCCGCGCTGCTCCATCGCCTCCCACACGCCGTCCGCGTCGAGCAGGAAATCGGCGGCCACCATCGTCAACATCAGCGCACCCACGGCGTAGAGCGCCACCCCCGTGCTGACGGTGGCGATCGAGCTTAGCCGGGTAAACGCCACGAACACGCCGAGCAGGAACACCTCCACCATCGCCCATGGACCGATGCGGTGATACCACTTGAAGATGAGGGGAAGGTTTCGGGGCGGGTTCTCCGCGCGAAGCCCCACCAGGACGTAGAGCATCACCAAGATCTTCGCCAACGGCGCCACGATGGCCGTGACGGTGACGATGATCCCCAGCTCCCAAGCGCCCTGCCGGATGAAGGCCAACGGCAGAGACAGCATCGTCGTCTGCCGCTGTTGTCCCACGATATCCACCGACAGGAACGGCGCCAGCACGGCCACGAGATACAACACCAGCGAGGTCAGCGCCAACGCCAGCACCCGGCTCGACCAGCGCGGCCGGCAGCGTCGCAGCGTGGCGCTGCACCGCGGGCAACTCGCTTCCCCATGCGGGGGAAGCGGGGGCACGGTCTGGAACAATCCGCAATCCGGGCATTCCCGCTCCCGGCTAGGCACCAACGCTGGCAACGAGGTCAAGGTCATGCGCCGCAACCTGCCGGACGGCGCGCCCGCACGCCAGCCACTGCGCATGCACGTGGCTGCGACCCATGCCACACTAGGCCCAGTATACCCGGCAACCCGATGCATCGTTGCGTCCCGTGTCCGGGAGCGATATACGCGGCCCGCTGCCGGCGTAGCTCAGGGGTAGAGCAACTGATTCGTAATCAGTAGGTCCGCGGTTCAATTCCGCGCGCCGGCACCGCAGCCTGCCATTGGCGGCCAGTGCTACAAATCTCAACCCATGCCGCACGGCGTATAGCGTGACGTTGGGCCGGCGCCGAGCCGGCGATGAGCACGGCTACCAGGAAGATTGCGTCGTCGGAATTGATCGAACGGAGGAGGGCGAGGACGTGGATGCGGGCACGCCGGTGTGTTCGAATCTTCGTCATTGCGTGCACCACGAAGGCCTCGTGAGCGCCGGGTTCAAACGAAGGCCTCGAGTTCTACGATGAGACTTGGCCAGAAAAATTAGTGTTCCTGCCAGTTGCCATCGTATTAACACGTCAATCGTCATCGATCCCGTACGTAGTCTGCTGCAGCCAGCCCGGTATGTGATTCGTACTTTGGCCCGTAGATGTTCTTGACCGCACGCATCCAATTCCACGCTTGCCAAGTATTATCCCTGCAGGTGTGGACCGGGGGGATATCGGCCTTTGTGTTCGTTCGCGAGAGCCGCTGCATTGAGGGCATCGGCCCAGCATGCCGTCAGTCCAGGGCCATCCATGCGCGAATGGCTTGAGACAGAATGCGTTATCGGCGCGTGCCGTGTCGCGCACGAAGCGCTGCAGGCGGTGATCGCGGATCGTCGCGTCTCGGACCGATTGCGTCGGCAAGCGACCGAGTTGTTGCGGCTCATCACGGCACCCAATGTGCTCCCAAAGCGGCCGAAGGTCGCACGAGGTCGCCGCTACAGGGGAGGCGATCGTTTCGCGGGAGGGCTTCCCGAGGGCCTCTTGATCAGGGCGCGGCGGCCATGTCCGGACCCACTGCCCTTCCGGCGTTCTTGAGCGGCTGGGCGGTTACGCCCGCTCGCAGTGTGCTCCGTGCCAGACGTGCTGCGCCGGGCTGCGTGACCGCGACCGCTCCGATCCTGGCCAGCGTTCGAGTGGCCCGATCCATGCAGCACCAGACCGAACGGCATGGAGGCTTGCGAACGATGAGACATCGGCGGTTGGCGGCGGTGGTGGTGGCATTAGCCGCGATGGCGGGTCCGGCCGCTGCGAAAGACCTGCTGGTCATCGGCGTCGCGCAGTTCCCGGCCAACCTGCATCCGTACATCGGCTCGCAGACCGTGCAGGGTTACGTGGACGGCCTGGCCCTGCACCGGGTCACCGCGTACGACACGAACGGCAAGGTTGTCTGCCTGCTCTGCACGGAGGTGCCGTCGCTGCAGAATGGGCTGGCCAGGCTCGAGGACCAGCCCGACGGTAACAAGGGGCTCGCGGTGACGCTGAAGCTGAAGCCCGGCCTGCGTTGGGGTGACGGCGTCCCCGTCACCGCACGGGACATCCGCTTCACCTGGAAGGTGGGCAGCGATCCCAATGCGGGTTTCGCCGGAATGCATCCCTGGACGCGGGCCACGGCGGTGGACGTCGTGGACGACCAAACGGCGGTGCTGCACCTGCCGGGAACCCTGGTCTCGTTCGCGCTGTGGGACGAGCTGCTGTCCGAGCATCTCGACGGCCCGGTCTACGACGCGGCCGGCGCCTTCGTCGCCGTGGTGGAGACGCTGCGCGACATCACGGCCCAGAAGCGGGCGCAACACGAGCTCGAGGCCCTGGCGGCCTGCGACGGCCTGACCGGGGTGGCGAACCGG
>CAXSEK010000021.1:0-12885 GCA_964235625.1 uncultured Acetobacteraceae bacterium | reverse complement strand
CGACGGCGTCATTCACCCGGGCCCCGCCGCCCCGGATCAGCCGGCGCGCCTCGCCCAAGCTGGCGCACAACCCGCTCTCGGCTAGAAGGCGATAGACGGGGATACCTGCCCCCAGTTCGGCGATGGAGACGGCGTAGCTGGGCAGCGCGTCCGCCGCGATGCCCGTCTCGAACGTGGCCCGTGCGGTCTCCGCCGCCTGCTCCGCGGCGGCCCGGCCATGGGCCAAAGCCGTCGCCTCCGTCGCGAGCACCTTCTTGGCCTCGTTCACCTCTGCCCCGGCAAGGGCCGCCAGCCGGTCGATCTCGCCGAGCGGCATATCCGTGAATAGCCGCAGGAAGCGGCCGACATCGGCGTCCTCCGTGTTGCGCCAGAACTGCCAGTAATCGTACACCGGGAGCCGCGCCGCCGACAGCCACACGGCGCCCGCCGCCGTCTTGCCCATTTTGGCGCCCGAGGCGGTGGTGATCAGCGGCGTCGTCAGCCCGAACACGGTCCGCGAGTCGGTCCGCCGCACCAGATCGACCCCCGAGACGATGTTGCCCCACTGGTCGGACCCGCCGACTTGCAGCACCACACCATAGCGACGCCCCAACTGCCTGAAATCGTAGGATTGCAGGATGGAGTAGTTGAACTCCAGGAACGTCAGCCCCTGTTCGCGTTCCAGCCGGGTGCGGACGCTGTCGAAGCCCAGCATGCGGCTGATCGAGAAATGCGGCCCGACATCCCGCAGCAGGTCGATATAGCCGAGCCTATCCAGCCACTCGGCGTTGTCCAGCATGAGCGCATCGCCCTCGCCCTCGCCGAAGCGCACGAACGGCTCGATGCAGCCGCGGATGCCCTGCTTGTTCGCCGCGATACGGGCGTCGTCCAGCATCGCCCGCGCCTCGTCGCGGAAGGATGGGTCCCCGATGCGGGACGTGCCGCCGCCCATCAGTGCGATCGGGCGGTGGCCGTGACGCTGCATCAGGCGCAGCATCATGATCTGCACCAGGCTGCCGACATGCAGGCTGTCGGCGGTGCAGTCGAACCCGATATACCCGGCGATGCGGTCGGCGCCGCATGCGGCATCCAACGCATCCGAGTCGGTGCATTGATGCACGAAGCCGCGCTGCGTCGCGTCATGCAGAAAGTCGCTGTTCGCCATCGGTATCGTGCACCAAATGTTCCGTCGGGGCGCGGCTACCATGCCCGGCGACCGCGCGCACTGGCTATCGCAACCGCGTGTGATAGAACGCGGTGCCATAATCCAGTTTTCCGCTCAAGGATTTTGCCCATGCAACCGCCGGATGATCTAGGCCCCGACGCAGAGCCGCAGCTGGACCATGTGGAACCGCCCTCTCCCGTCGAGCTCCCCAGCTCACCGGCAGCGCCCCCGCCCAGCTTGCCGGAAGCCGCCCCGGCGAGCGCCCCGATGGCGGGCGCGCCTGCGACGACCCGCAAGACACTGGTGTTCGCCAACGACAAGTCGAGCGGCAAGACCACCACCGTCAACGCCGTCCTGGTCAGCCTGCTGGACCGCTACCCCGAGCTGATGCGCTCCGTGGCCGTCCGCGAGTACGACCGGCAGCCCCGCCTGGCCAACATCTTCCGTAAGGAGGACGGCCTTGCCAGCATGACGCATTACGACGCCCGCAACGCCAACGCCTTCGACCTCAGCCGGGAGATGGCGCACGACCCGAACGCCACCGCCTGGGACGACCTTCTCTTCGCGCTCGGCAGCGGCAGCATGGTCGTGGATCTCGGCGCCAACATCTTCGCCGAGATCAACCGCATCCTGGACGATGAGCCCCGCCCGATCTTCCCCGAGGGCGGGCAGATGATGGGTGTGGTGGTCCCCGTCACCACCGCCACCGACTCGGTGGAGTCGGCCGTGAGTGCGATCGAGGCGGCGGTGAATTGGGGCCCCAAGGTCCAGGTATTCGCCGTTGAGCAGGAATATCTCGGTCGCTTCGACAGCACGGTGGCCGACTGGACGGAGTTCCGCGACCAGATGCTGGCTGCCGAGGGCAGCCGGTTCCACGTCGTCAAAATCGACAAGCTGGCGGTGGCCGACATCGGCCGGGTGGTGTTCCAGCGGATCGACCGGCTGGTCTCCAACGCACAGGAGATGCTGCGGTCGACCACGTTGCAGGGGGCGGACTACATCCGCGCCGTGCGGAAGGCGCGGTCCGAGGTTGCCTGGGGAGCCAAGACGATGGATTCGGTGCGCCCGATCGCGGATTGGTTCGCCCACTGATGTCGTCGACATCGGTTCGCTAATGCCCTGATCGGCTTGTCAGCACGGGCCTGCTAGCATGATATCCCGACTCGGCCCCAAGCGGCTGGAGATATTGCCCGAGATGCCGCCGGGCATCCGGCGCCAGGGACGGCTGGTTTCACGCGGCAACGAGAAAGGCCCGATCCGCCTCGGTAGTGAGTCATCATGGTACACGGATTTCTACCACCGCACCCTGGTGGTACGCTGGCCGGTGTTCCTCGGTATCGGCATCCTGTTGTATCTCGGGCTGAACCTGCTGTTCGCTTCGCTGTATTGGCTCCGGCCGGGCACCATCGACCACGCCCGGCCCGGGTCCTTCACGGATGCCTTCTTCTTCAGCATCCAGACGATGGCCACCATCGGCTACGGCGTCCTGACACCAGCCGGTACCTACGCCAACATCGTCGTCACGGTGGAGACGATCTTCTCCCTGCTCTTCGTCGCGATGACGACGGGACTGACGTTCTCGCGCTTCTCCCGCCCTACCGCGCGGGTGGATTTCAGCAAGCTCGCCGTGGTCGCACCCCACCCTGTCGGCCCGCATGGCCAACGCGCGGCGCAACCAGATCCTGGAGGCGGACGTCACGCTGGTGCTGTTGCGGCTCGAGCATACGCTGGAGGGACGCACGATGCGGCGCTTCTACGACCTGCCGCTTTCGCGCGGCCACACCCCGATCTTCGCGCTGACCTTCACCGCCATGCACGTGATCGACGAGCGCAGCCCCCTATTCGGCATGACGCCGGAGACGCTGGAGGCCGAGGATGCCGAGTTGCTGGTGACCGTCACCGGCCTGGACGAGACGATGAGCCAGACGATCCACGCCCGGGCCAGCTATCTCTGGGATGAGATCGTGTTCGGACAGCGATTCCGCGACATGTTTGGCTTCACGCCGGAGGGGCGGCTGGTTATCGACCACGGGCTGATGGATGAAATCGAGCCAGCGCCGCTGACGGCAGCGCCGGAAGCGGGACCATTCGGTGGCTGACGGGCGTGTGCCCGCCAGCCACCATCATGGTTCAGTCGGCCGCCAGGGCCATCGCCTTGCGCGCCTGGATCATGCCCACGTGATCCTCCAGTGCTTCGCCGACCTGCTCGGCATGGCTGGCAAATACGTGATCGGCGCCGGCGTAGACCCGGTAGTCCACCGTGACACCCTTCTGCGTGTTCAGCTTGTCGACCAGCTTGCGCACGGACGGCTCCGGCACGAGTTCATCCGAGTCGCCGTGGATCAACAGGCCACCGCAGGGGCAAGGCGCCAGGAACCCGAAATCGTAGTGGCTTGCCGGGGGGGCCACGCTGATCCAGCCGGAAATCTCTGGTCGGCGCATCAGCAACTGCATGCCCACGAAGGCACCGAACGAGTAACCGGCGATCCACAGCCCTTTGGAGGACGGATTGACCATCTGCATCCAGTCCAGCGCCGCCGCCGCGTCGCTGATCTCGCCAATCCCGCCATCATAGCGGCCCTGGCTGCGCCCGACGCCGCGGAAGTTGAAGCGCATCACCGAGAAGCCGAGCTTCTGGAACGACTGATACATCGTGAACGTTATGCGATTGTTCATCGTGCCGCCGTGCAGCGGATGCGGATGCAGCACTAGGGCGAGCGGAGCACCCGTTTCCTTGCTGTGGTGGTAACGGCCTTCGAGACGGCCGTCAGGGCCGGCAAACATCACCTCTGGCATGGTGTTCCGATAATTCCTGCACCCGTGGCCAGGCACGGCAACGGTCAAAAGCTTCATTTCGCGGATCGTCCGTCCAGGTGGTGCCCCACCCGACGGACCGCACATCGCTCGACGCTGACCCTGTGGAGGAAGCGCTCCCCAAGACGGCGGCAGCCAGAAAACCGGTTATGCTCCCGGCCCGCCGACCAGACGCGCCCGGGCGGGCCTTCAACCCGGGTGCCAGGCCGATATATAGAACTCGCGACCGCGCTTTCATAACGGAATTGACGCATGCCTTTCATGTTTCTGCGCGAAATGGTCACAGCCTATCACCAAAGGGATCCGGCGGCCCGGTCCCGGATGGAAGTGCTGCTCTGCTATCCGGGCCTGCACGCCATCATGGTCCACCGTCTCGCCCACCGGCTCTGGGGCTGGGGCTTGTTCCTGCCGGGGCGCTTCCTCTCCCATATCGGCCGAGGGCTCACCGGCATCGAGATCCACCCCGGCGCCCAGATCGGCCGCCGCGTGGTGATCGACCACGGCATGGGCGTGGTGATCGGCGAAACGGCCATCCTCGGTGACGACGCCTACCTCTACCACCAGGTGACCCTCGGCACCGCCAGCACGTCGAAGGGCAAGCGCCACCCGACTGTCGGGCGCAACGTAATCCTGGGCGCGGGGGCGAAGATCCTGGGTGACATCGTCATTGGCGACGGGGCGCGGGTCGGCGCCAACGCCGTCGTCGTGGCGGACGTGCAGCCGGGCCAGACAGTGGTGGGCATCCCCGCCCGCCCGGTCGAGCGTGACCGTACTAAGCCGGTGCCGGTAACCAGCTTCCTCGCCTACGGCACACCGTGCGACGGCTCGCCCGACCCTTTGATGTGCCAGATCGAGGTGTTGCGCGCCGAGTTGCTCGCCGTGGAGGCACGGGTGGCCGCGATAGGCCGCAGCCGCCGCGACCCTTCGTTTGAAGACAATGTCAAAGCGGCCGAGTAGCACCACGGTCTATCTCGGCGCCAACGCCACCGAACCGCTGCGCCCCCCCGCGCGAGCGGCCATGCTCGCGGCGCTGGAGATCACTGGCAACCCAAGCTCCGTCCACGGCGCCGGCCGCGCTGCGCGTCGATTGTTGGAGCAGGCACGGGAGGTGATCGCCCACCGCTTCGGCTGCGAAGCGGGGGACGATGTAGTGTTCACCTCCGGCGGCACCGAGGCGGACGCACTCGCGATCCACGCTCTGGGCCAGGGCCGCCGCCTGCTGATCGGCGCCACCGAACACGACGCCGTCCGCGCCGCCCGTGCCGACTCGGAAACCCTGACTGTGGACGCAAACGGCCGTCTCGACCTCGCCGCCTTGACCCAGGCCTTGCAGGGCGGCCCCGCCCTTGTCTGCCTGATGCTGGCAAACAACGAGACCGGCACGATCCAGCCCGTCGCCGAGGCGGCCCGCCTGTGCCACCAAGCCGGTGCGCGCCTGCACGTGGACGCGGTGCAGGCTGCCGGCCGCATCCCGACCAGCCTGCGTGCCCTGGGTGCAGACAGCATGGCGCTCTCCTCGCACAAGCTCGGCGGGCCCGCCGGCGCGGGTGCGCTGCTGCTCGCCGCCGGCATGGATGGCCCGGCCCTGATCACCGGTGGCGGGCAGGAACGCGGCCGTCGCGGCGGCACACCCCCCGTCGCCGCGATTGCCGGTTTCGCGGCCGCCGCCATAGCCCCCGGCAGCGACCTGCTGCTTCTGCGGGAGGCGATCGAGCAAACCGTGGCGGCATCGGGCGGCATTGCACTCGGCGGCCCGGACCGGCTGCCCAACACGGTGTGCGCGGCCCTGCCCGGCGTATCGGCGCAGACCCAGCTGATAACGCTCGACCTCGCAGGGATATGCGTCTCGGCAGGCGCCGCATGCTCGTCCGGCAAAGTGGCGCGCAGCCACGTCCTGGCCGCCATGGGCCTGGGCACACTCGCCGGCGAAGCGATCCGGGTCTCGCTGCCGTGGAACGCGACAGAGGTGGACGTCGAACTGTTCGCCGCAGCTTACGAAGCAATGTCGTCGCGGCTCGCCCAGCAAAAGAGCCGCTGTCTTCTTCCTCTCCCGTCCTTCACGGGAGAGGGCCGGGGTGAGGGCCGGTACCCATGACCGTCTACCTCGACAATCAGGCCACCACCCCCTGCGATCCCCGCGTCGTCGCCGCCATGTTGCCCTACTTCACCGAGCGGTTTGGCAACCCCCACAGCGCCGAACACGCCATGGGTCAGGACGCGGAGGCCGCCGTGGACACCGCCCGCGCCCAACTCGCCACCCTGGTCGGAGCCGACCCGCGGGAGATCGTCTTTACCTCCGGCGCGACCGAGGCGAACAACATCGCCATCAAGGGCGCCGCCCGCTTCGCCACCGCCCAGGGGTTGGAGCGCCGCCGGGTCATCACCGTCGCCACCGAACACAAATGCGTGCTGGAGAGCGTGGCCGACCTGCGCGCCGAGGGCTTCGACCCGGTCATCCTACCGGTCCAGCCCGACGGCCTGATCGACCCGGCGGCGCTGCAAGCGGCCCTGGCCGAACCCACCCTGCTCGTCAGCATCATGGCCGCCAATAACGAGACCGGCGTCCTGCAGGACCTGCCCCGGCTCGCTGCCATCGCCCACGAAGCGGCCGCGCTGGTCCACACCGACGCCGCCCAGGCCCTCGGCAAGATCCCATTCAGCGTGGAAGGCATCGACCTCGCCTCGTTCAGCGCCCACAAGGTCTACGGACCGAAAGGCGTCGGCGCGCTGTATGTCCGCCGCCGCCCCCGCGCCCGGCTGCTGCCCCTGTTTTCCGGCGGCGGGCAGGAGCGGGGGCTGCGCTCCGGCACCCTGCCGACCCCGCTGGTCGTAGGCTTCGGCGAGGCCTGCCGCATCGCGGGCACGGAGATGGCCGCCGAAGCCCTCCGCCTCGCCGGATTGCGCGACCGCCTGCTTGCCGGCCTACACGACCGACTGCCCGGCCTGCGCGTCAACGGCTCCATGGCCCAGCGCCTGCCCGGCAACCTCAACATCACCCTTCCGCACGCCGATGCGCTCACCGTCATCCGCGCCCACCCCGGGCTGTGCGTCTCCACCGGCTCCGCCTGCTCCTCGGCCGAAATCACGCCCTCCTACGTGCTCGCCGCGATGGGCCTGACCGCCCAGCAAGCGTCCAGGAGCTTGCGCCTGGGACTGGGACGCTTTACCTCCCCAGTCGAGGTGGCGTTCGCCGTCGAGGCACTATCCACCATTCCCGAACTTGTTTGAGGCTCCATCTGCCATGCCCAAGATGACCTTCGTCGAGCGCGACGGCACAAGCCGCGAAGTGAGCGCCCCGCTCGGCCTGTCCGTCCTGGAGGTCGCGCACAAGCACGGCGTGGATATCGAGGGCGCATGTGAAGGCTCGCTGGCTTGTTCCACTTGCCACGTCATCGTCGATCCGGCGTGGTTCGCCAAACTGCCAACCCCGACCGAGGACGAAGAGGACATGCTGGACCTGGCGTTCGGCCTGGAGAAGACCTCCCGCCTCGGCTGCCAGCTTGTGATGACCGAGAAGCTGGACGGCCTGGTGGTGAGGCTCCCCGCCGCGACGCGGAACGCTCAAGGCTAGATCAACCAGGAGGTAACATGCGGGTCCTCGCCGCGATGTCCGGCGGCGTGGACAGCAGCGTCACCGCCGGGTTGCTGCACGAAGCCGGTCACGAGGTGATCGGCGCTACGCTCCAGTTGTATGACCAGGGTGCCGCCGCCGGCCGCAAGGGCGCCTGCTGCGCCGGCAAGGACATCCACGACGCGCGCCGGGTCGCGGACCACCTCGGCATCCCGCATTACGTGATTGACGCGGAGGCGCGCTTCCGCGCCGCCGTGATCGCCGACTTTGCGGACAGCTACGCCGCCGGGCTGACCCCTGTCCCCTGCGTCCGCTGCAACCAGTCCGTCAAATTCACCGACCTCATGCAGCTTGCGGCCGATCTGGGCTGTGACGCGATGGCGACCGGCCACTACGTCCGCCGCGTCGATGGCCCGGACGGTCCGGAGCTGCACCGCGCTGCCGACCCGCAGCGCGACCAGAGCTGGTTCCTCTTCGCCACCACCCGTGCCCAGCTCGCCCGCTCCCTGTTTCCCTTGGGCGATATGTCGGACAAGGCCGCGGTGCGGGCCGAGGCCGCGCGGCTAGGGCTGGAGGTCGCGGCTAAGCCGGACAGCCAGGACATCTGCTTCGTGCCCTCCGGCCGATATGACGCCACCGTTGCCACGTTGCGTCCGGACGCGATGGCACCCGGCACCATCGTGACCGAAGCCGGGGCCGTGGTGGGCCGCCATGACGGCGTCGGCCGCTTCACCGTGGGCCAGGCAAAGCGGCTGGGGCTGCCGGGTCAGGTCGTGGTGGCCCTGGACGCCCCAGGCCGCCGGATCGTGGTCGGCCCACGCAGCACCGGCAGCCGCCTGGTGCGGCTGCGTGAGGTGAACTGGCTGATCGACCCTCCTGCCGCAACGCGCTGTACCGTGAAGCTCCGCGCCCGCGACTCGATGCACCCCGCCGAACTATCCGCGGACGGCACGGTGATGCTGGATGAGCCCGCTTTGGCGGCCCCGGGCCAGGCCTGCGTCTTCTACCAGGGGGACCGTGTCCTCGGCGGCGGCTTCATCATGCGGCCGATGCTCGAGCCGGCGCATTGACTTGCCGCCTCGCGCAGGCCAAACACCCCGCCGTCCGGCTGGCGGCGTAGCTCAGCGGTAGAGCAGGGGAATCATAATCCCTTGGTCGGCGGTTCAAATCCGTCCGCCGCTACCAGGACGGTCCCAAGCACCACATGCAACTATCCTCCCCTCCACCTGGGAAAGGGTTGGGCCACATCCAAGCGGGCCGTGTCTACGACTGTCAGCCGTCCAGCAACTCAGAATCCCAATACAGGTAATCCCGCCAACTCTCATGCAGGTAGTTCGGCGGAAACGCCCGCCCGTTCTCCTGCAATTCCCACGTCGAGGGCTGCTGCGGAACTTGGCGCGGATGCATGTGGCACTCACGCGGCAGCCGCGACCCCTTCCTCAGATTGCAGGACCCGCAGGCCGTGACAACGTTCTCCCACGTCGTGCGCCCGCCTCGGCTGCGCGGGATCACGTGGTCGAACGTCAGGTCGTGCGTCGGAAGCCGCTCGTTGCAATACTGGCACGCGAACGCGTCCCGTAAGAACACGTTGAACCGCGTGAATGCCGGACGCCGCGCTGCCGGTATGTATTCCTTCAGCGCGATCACGCTCGGCAGCCGCATTGATAACGACGGCGAGCGCACCGCCACCTCGTACTCGTTGAGCACGGAGACGCGGTCGAGGAACACCGCCTTTACCGCATCCTGCCACGCCCAAACCGAGAGCGGGAAATACGATAGGGGACGAAAGTCCGCGTTCAAAACGAGAGCCGGGTAGTGCATTCCGCCGTCAGGCAATGCGCGCTCCTTCGGGAAGCGGCGCTAGCACTGGGATCGCAACGAGGCTGGACCGCCAGATCTATGCCGCCAAAACCCGAGGCGCTTATTGCAGACGCTTTCCCGCCCTGCAACCCAGCCCCCGGTTTTTCACACTGCGGTCATAGTTGGAAGACCCGGCGCAGGGTGGCCAACCCCGCCGCCAGCCCAGAATCGTCGATGCTATGGCCCAACCCCGGCGTGAACACCGCCTCCACCGGCACGCGAGCCGCGCGCAGCGCCGTCTCCGCATCGCGGGAGCGGGACGGTGGCACGACCTCGTCCGACTCGCCATGCACCAGCAGCACCGGAGCATCGTTGGTGCGGTGGTCGAGTTCGCCTGGTGCCACTAGCGCGCCCGAATAGGCCAGGATCGCGCGCGGCGGTACGGCGCGGCGCAGCCCGGCATACAGCACCATCATGGCGCCCTGGCTGAACCCGACCATGGCGTAGGCGTCCGGCGGGAGGCCGAGCCGGCCCAATTCGGCGTCGATGAACGCGTCCAGCAACGGGCGGGCCGCCGCCGCGCCCGCCGCCATCAGGGCCGGGTTGCGGTCCCGCAGCGACCACCACTGGCGGCCATACGGCGCGCCGTCATAAGGCTCCGGCGCGTTCGGGGCAGCGAAGGCGGCATCGGGCAGTGCCCGGCCGAGCACCGGCGCCAAGCCGATCAGGTCGTGACCGTCCGCACCCACGCCATGGCACAGCAGCACGAGTTGCCGTGCTGCCCTGCCGGACCCCGGACCCCAGCGCGTCGCCTGCAATTCCGCCATCACCACTCTCCCGTTATGGTCTGAACCATGCCCAGCGGTACTATGGTTGGCCCGGCGCCCCTGTCCATCACCACCCGGTTCGCGCCGAGCCCGACCGGCCACCTCCATCTGGGCCATGTCCACGCCGCCCAGTCCGCGTGGCGCTCCGCACGGGCGGTGTCCGGACGGTTCCTGTTGCGGATCGAGGACATCGACACGGCCCGCTGCCGCCCTGAGTTCGACCGCGCGATCCTGCAGGATCTCGCCTGGCTCGGCCTCGACTGGGACGGCCCGGTGCGGCGGCAATCCGAGCACTTTGGCGATTATGCCGCCGTCCTCGACGCCCTGCGGCAGCGCGGCTTGCTCTATCCATGCTTCTGCAGCCGGGCGGACATCCTGCGCGCCAACACCGCGCCGCACGGTCCGGAGGGCCCGGTCTACCCGGGCACCTGCCGCATCCGTTCCCCGGATGAACGCGCAGCCCGCATCGCCGCCGGCCAGTCCCATGCCTGGCGCCTCGATATCGTGGCGGCCCTGGCCCGCACCGGCCCGCTCACCTTCGTCGAAGCCGGGCAGGGGCGGCTAGCTTGCGACCCGCTCGCCTTCGGGGACGTCGTGCTCGGCCGCCGCGACATCCCGGCGAGCTATCACCTCTGTGTCACGCGTGACGATGCCTGCCAGGGCGTCACCCTCGTGACCCGGGGCTGCGACCTGCGCCCGGCGACGTCCGTCCACCGCCTGCTGCAAACCATCATGGGCTGGCCGGAACCTTCCTACGCCCACCACGGACTGCTGGCAGGTGCCGACGGCCGGCGTCTGGCCAAGCGTGACGGTGCGGTGGAAATCCGACTGCTGCGGGAGATGGGCCACACTCCGCAACAAGTCCTTGCAATGACAGAAGCGGCGCTGCGCTGTTGATAACGCTCGCGTAGTCTTGATGCAGGGAGGCGAACGGCGTCCCGTGCCAAGAGATTCATTTCGTGCAAGTGAATATCGATGGCTAGAAAGGGCATGTGATTTCGGCGGGTGGGCGCCGAGCCTAGGGCCTGAAGAGGAGTTTATGTCATGCGGCTTGCTGTACTCGCGTCCAGCCTGTTGGTTCTCCCGGTTTCGGCGGCCCTGGCAAGGGGTGATGGTTTTGGCGCCGCCCTCGGCGGCAGCTTCGTCGGCAGCACCCTGGGCTCCATCATAGGCAACTCGGTCAGCCGTCCGCCGCCGCCGCCGCCGGTCTATTATCAGCCGCCGCCGCCGGTTATCTATCAGCCGGCGCCGGTCTACGTGGTGCCGCACACCTACGTGGCCCCTCAGGTGCGTCACGTTCCGCTCTACGCGCCCGCCCTGCCGCCCGACCCGCAGACGGTCAGTTACCAGCAGGGTGCAGCTGACCGCGATCAATGGGACGCCTGGTTCAACAACCAGAGCGGCAGCCAGAAGGACGGCGCGTCCTTCTGGTTCGACCAGCGCGGCCAGGCCCATCCCGTGCAGTGCCGCGTCCACACCTCGTACGGCAACGACTGGATGGACGGCTGCACCTCGTCCCAACGTCGCCTCGCCGCCCCGGATGACCGGCGGCGGACCGACGCGCAGTATCGCAATGGCTGGGACAAGCTGATTCCGGAGGTGCGCCAGGCCTCCGCGCCGGCTCCGGCGGCACCACCGTCGCCGCCCGTCGCCGCGATAGCACCCGCGCCGGCTGTCTCTGAAGCCAAGGAGACCGGGCTGGGCGACGTGTTCAACGCTGACATGCTGAACGTCGAAGTGCCGTATTTCGAGAAGACGGTCGGTCCTGCCAAGCGCGTCATCAAGTTAGGCGACGACAAGACGATCCGCACTTACGTGGTCGAAGGCTGCGACGTGAAGGCCCACGTCCAAGGCAGCAACATCTACGCCTACGGCATGGACCTCACGCCGAGCTGCAACGTCAGCCTCAAGCCGTTTTTTGCCGATTTCGCCTCTACGAAAAACCTGACGCTCGGCAAATTCGTCAAGGCCGAAGGGGACGGCGCCTTCCACGCCACCTGCCTCGTCACCTGCGGCAAGAATGACGACACGGACGCCAGCTACCACTGGCAGGGCAGCCGCGCGGCCAACAAACTTGAGGTCACGCTGCTATTCCCCCTCAAGGACGGCAGCGCGGACAATGCCGCCGAACAACTGGCAAAGTCGATCACTGATAAGGAAGCGCCTGGCTCCACCTTCCTGGGCACCGCCGCCTTCAACTGTGACCCGAAATACAACGCGGTGGCACTGGACAGCTTCAAGGACGCCGTCGTGTCCGAGATCGTTGTCGGCTATGGGATCGAGGACGAGGCCCGCGTCTACAAGGCTGCCTGCCAGAAGACCAACTGACCCGCCAAGCGCCCTCCCACCAGACGGTGCGAGGGCGCTTGTCGTCTCTTGGCCTCCACCGCACCCGTGGGTTAGATGGCAGTGTGTCGGAACCGAAATCCCCATGAGAATGCTTCTCGTCGCCCTCTTGGCAGTACTAGCCGCCGCGCCGGCATGGGCCGCGGACGAGCGCACCCTCAACGTCTATAATTGGACCGACTACATAGACCCGGCGGCGCTCGCGCAATTCAAGCAGCAGACCGGCACGGACCTGCATTATGACGTGTATGACAGCCTGGAGACGCTCGAGGGCAAGATGCTTGCCGGGCACTCCGGCTACGACATCATCGTACCGACATCGGAGCCTACCTTCTCCCGCCTGATCGCGGCCGGTGCCTTGCTGCCGCTGGACAAAGCCAAGC
>CAXSEK010000020.1:0-12964 GCA_964235625.1 uncultured Acetobacteraceae bacterium | reverse complement strand
GCGCGCCGACGTTCAACGCAGCGACAAGCGTGCCATCGAACCGCCGTAGCGGAACCGCCACGGAGCGGAACCCGACCTCCGCTTCCTGGTCCACGAAGCAGTAGCCCTCGGCCTTCACTGCTTGCACGGCGTCCCGAACGTCGGCAATTTCGGTCTTGGTGAACGGCGTCTGCGCCGTCGGCACGGTCCGCGCGAGATACGCCTCCAGCGCCGCATCCGATAAACCCGACAGCAGGACTCGGCCAAGCGCGCTGCAATAGGCCGGAAGGCGATAGCCAATGCCGACCCCTGCCGGCACCAGTTGCGCCGGCAACGCGCGGGCGATCATCACCACCTCGTCGTCCTCCAGCACCGCACCGGTGCAGGAGTCGCCCACCGCGCGCATCACCCGGTCGCAGGCCGGCTGCAACAGCACGGACACCGCGTTGGACGTGAGATAGGCCGCCGCCAGCCGCAGCACCCGCGGGGTCAGGCGGAACACCCGGCCGTCCTGCTCCACGAACCCTAGCGCCAGCAGCGTGAGCAGCGCGCGCCGGGCGGTGGCGCGGGGCAACCGGGTGCGCTCGGCAACGTCGCTCAAGGTTTGGGCCCGACGCGCCTCGTCGAACGTAGCAATGATCTGCAGGCCGCGGGCCAGCGCCTCCGAGTGGTCGCGGCCCAGGCCGGACTCGCGTCGCGCTGCCGCATCTGCCTCGCGCAGCCTCGTCACGGCGTATCCTCCGGCAGCGCTTGCAAACGTGCACGCGAGGCGTAACGTCGTAGCAGAACGCACACGCGTTCGCTAGTCGAACGAGGTTGGGTCCATGCTCACGGCAGAACGCAACGCGCTGATCACGCAATCCGGGCCGGGCACGCCGCTCGGCGCCTTCATGCGGCACTATTGGCAGCCCGCGGCCCTGGTGGACGAGTTCGACGGCACCCGCCCTGTCCGCCCGGTGCGCCTGCTGGGTGAGGATCTCGTGCTGTTCCGCGACGACGCCGGTCGCTACGGCCTGCTGGGCCGGCACTGTGCCCATCGCGGGGCCAGCCTCGCCTATGGCCGCGCGGAGGATGGCGGTCTCCGCTGCCCGTTCCACGGCTGGCTGTTCGACGCCACTGGCGCCTGCCTGGAGCAGCCGGCCGAGCCGGAGGGTAGCCAGTTCTGCAAGTCCATCCGCCAGACGGCCTATCGCTGCACCGTCGCCAGCGGCATCGTGTGGGCCTTCATGGGCGAGGGCGAGCCGCCCGCTCTGCCCGCCTTCGACTGCTTCGCCGCGCCCGACCAATACACCTTCGCCTTCAAGGGCCTGATCGAGTGCAACTGGCTCCAGGCGCTCGAGGTCGGCATCGACCCGGCGCATGCCTCCTATCTGCACCGCTTCTTCGAGGACGAGGACACCGGCGCCGCCTACGGCCGCCAGTTCCGCGGCGCCACGATGGGCGCCGACATGCCGATGACCCGGATCCTGCGCGAATATGGCCGCCCGCGCATCGAGGTGGAGACGACCGATTACGGCCTGCGCATCGCAGCCCTGCGCCAGCTGAACGAGGCGGAGATGCACATCCGCATCACCAACATGGCCTTCCCGCACGCCTTCGTCATCCCGATGAGCAAGGAGATGACGATTACCCAGTGGCACGTGCCGGTGGATGACACGCATTGCTACTGGTACGCGATCTTCACCAGCTTCACCGCCCCCGTGGACAAGGCGCAGATGCAGGCGCAGCGGCTGAAGCTTTACACGCTGCCGGACTACATCCCACGCATCAACCGCCTGAACGATTACGGCTTCGACCCGCACGAGCAGGAGACCAGTACCTACACGGGCATGGGCGACGACATCAACGTGCACGACCAATGGGCGGTGGAGTCGATGGGTCCCATCCAGGACCGCACCCGCGAGAACCTGGGCGCTAGCGACAAGGCCATCGCCGCCTTCCGCCGCCTGCTGGTGCGCGCCATCAACGGCGTGGCGGAGGGCCGCGCCCCGCTGCTCGCCGTCCCCGCCGAAGCCGCCGCCCGCATTCACGGCCCGGCCTCGATCGACGCCATCGGCCCGGTCGAAGGCTGGGAGGCGCATTGGCGGGAGCAGGACCGCCAGCGCCGCGCTGCCTCCTCCTGGCAGGCCGTGCTGTCCGAGGCGGCGTGAGCGGCAGCTTCGCCGAACGCCATGGCGCCTGGACCACCGAGCAGGAGGACGCCGCCACCCGCGCCACCGCGGCGATGCAGGATCTGGGCGTCGTCCGCTTCGCCTTCGTCGATGCCCACGGCGTGCTGCGCGGCAAGACGCTGGTAGCCGCCGAGGCCGCCCGCGTGCTGCGGGACGGCATCAACGCAACGACGACGCTGCTCATGAAGGACCTCTCGGGCAAGACCGCCTTCCCCGTCTTCACCGAGGGCGGCGGCTTCGGCCTGCCGGCGCTGCGCGGGGCCGCCGACATGGTCATGCTGCCCGACCCGGCGAGCTTCCGCGTGCTCCCCTGGGCGCCGCATTCCGGCTGGCTGCTGTGCGACCTGTTCCTGCCCGACGGCCAACCAATGCCGCTCTCCAGCCGCCACATCCTGGCCAGGCAAGTAGACGCGCTGGCCGCACGCGGCATGACCTTCGTCGCCGGCGTCGAGCTGGAGTGCCACATCGTCCGCGCGTCCGGCCCGGCCGCCGACGGGCAGCCCGGCGAGCGCCAGCTGCTCAACCCCGGATACCAATACCTGACCGAGCTGCGCTACGACGAGATGGACCCGCTGCTCGAGGCCTTGCGCGCCAGCCTGCAGGGGCTCGGCCTGCCGCTGCGCACGTTGGAGGTGGAGTTCGGGCCGAGCCAGGTCGAGCTGACTTTCGGCCCCACCGCCGGGCTGCTCCCCGCCGACCAGCTGGTGCTGATCCGCTCGGCGGTGAAGCAGACCTGCCAACGCCACGGCGCCCACGCCAGCTTCATGTGCCGCCCCCGCTTGCCGAACGTGGTCAGCAGCGGCTGGCACCTGCACCAGTCCTTGCGGAACGCCGCCGGCATCAACCTGTTCGCCGCCACCGGGCCCGAGCCGCTGAGCGCGCTCGGCCGGCACTACATGGCCGGACTGCTGGAGCACGCGGCGGCAGCCTGCGCGTTCACCACGCCCACCATCAACGGCTACAAGCGCTACCGCCCCTATACCAACGCGCCGACGCGGGCGTGCTGGGCAGCCGACAACCGCGGCGCCATGCTCCGCGTGATCGGCCAGCCAGGAGACTCTGCGACACGGATCGAGAACCGGGCCGGCGAACCCGGTGCCAATCCCTATCTCGCCATGGCGGCCCAGATCGCGGCCGGGCTGGACGGCACCGACCGCGCGCTGGACCCCGGCCCGGCGGCCACCGCACCCTACGACGGTGAGGCCCCGCCCCTGCCCCGCAGCCTGCCCGCCGCCCTGGACGCCCTGCGCGCGGACGCCTGCTACGCCGCCGCGTTCGGCCCTTTCTTCATCGACTACTTCACCCGCTTGAAGCAGGCGGAGATCGACCGCTTCCTCGCCGAGGTCACGGAGTGGGAGCACACCGAATACTTCGAACTGCTCTGAGGGACCCACGATGACGCGCCTCCGCGCCCTGCTGCTCGCCACCTGCCTCGCCGCCCCCCTCGCTCACGCGGAGATACCCGGCAACCGCATCAAGGTGGGCGTGCTGACCGACATGAGCGGCCCGTTCGCCGACCAGGTCGGCCCGGGCTCCGTCGCCGCGGCCAAGCTCGCAGCCGAGGACTTCGCCAAGGAAAGCGGCGGCCTGGCGGTCGAGATCGTCTTCGCCGACCACCAGAACAAGCCCGACATCGGCTCCGGCATCGCCCGGCAATGGTTTGACACCGAGGGCGTGGACGCGATCGTGGACCTGCCCAACTCGGGCGTCGCCCTCGCCGTGATCGGCGTCGCACACGACCGCCACCGCACCGCCCTCGCCTCCAGCTCCATGAGCTCGGACATCACCGGCAAGGCCTGCCAGCCGACCACGGTGCAATGGGTGAGCGACACCTGGGCGCAGGGCAAGGCCATGGCATCCAGCCTGGCCCCCGAAGGCCTGAACAAGTGGTACTTCCTCACCGTCAACTACGCCCTCGGCCAGTCGCTGGAGGCCGACGCCACCTCCGCCCTCAAGACCCTCGGCGGCACCGTCGCCGGCTCCAGCCGGGACCCGCTGGGCACCACGGATTTCGCCGGCCCACTGCTGGCGGCGCAGAGTTCGGGCGCCAACGTCCTGGCTTTGGCGAGTACCGGCAACGACATGATCAACGCCATCAAGCAGGCCGGCGAATTCGGCCTGACCGGCCAGCTCACCCCCGCCGCCCTGTTCATCCAGCTCTCCGATGTGGACGCGATCGGCCTGCCGGTGGCCAAGGGCCTGCAGCTCACCACCGGCTTCTACTGGGACCTGAACGACACCACCCGCGCCTGGAGCCGCCGCTTCGCCGCCACGATGGGCGGCCGCCTGCCAACCGAGGACCACGCCGGAGTCTACGACGCAACGCTCGCCTACCTGCGCGCTGTCCGCGACGCCAAGACCATCACCGGTGAGGACGTGGTTGCCCAGATGCGCAGCAAGCCGCTCACCGGCACGCTCTGGGGCACCGTCACCATCCGTCCGGATGGCCGAGCCGTGCACGACATGTATCGCTTCAAGGTCAAGGCCCCCGCCGACAGCCACGCCCGCTCTGACGACTACACCCTGCTGGCCACGATCCCCGCCGCCCAAGCCTTCCGCCCGCTCATCGAAGGCGGCTGCCCCCAAACCGCCGCCAAGTAGCATCCCCAAAACGAATCGGCCTAGCTTCTCCCTCTCCTTCTTCTGGGAGAGGGCCGGGGTGAGGGAGCTAGGGATCCCGCAACTCCAAGACCAAACGTCTGTAGTCACCCCCATCCTGCGGGTAAGCTCCAGCACCGCCCCCCACTAGCAAGTATCGACCCCATCCCCACCCGGCACCGCCATCCCGGCCACCGCCCCCACCGCCAACCCCAGCTCCAGGCAAACCCGGCGCACCACCTCCTCGACCGGCAGCGTATCGAGCTCCTCCTCCAGGGCCGGGTCCGCCAGCCGCTCGGCCAGCTCGTCGAACAGCCGCTCGGCCCCCTCGCCATCCGCCTCGCGCGCGATCGCGTCCGAAACACCTCGAGCCACCTGCCGCCGCACCATCGCCAGCCGGTCGTCGGCCCGTCCAGCCCCCGTCCACCCCGCCTCGATCCGCCGCATCAGCGCGACACTCCGCCGCACCGACCGCGACACCCGGTCCAACGCCCGCGCCAGCACCTCGACCCGCGGGACCGCCAGCGCCATCGCCGCGTCCACCGAATCAACCGCCTGCCCCGCCGCCGTCGCCTCCGCCAACCCCTCCGGAAAGCCACCCGGCTCAGGCAGCCAAGCCGCCAGAACATCCGCCGACGCCTGCTCGATCTCCATCATCCGCGTCACCACCCGAGCCCCCCGCAGCCCAAGGGCCGCAAGCTCGCTCAACATGGCCTCGTGATCGGGATTAGGCGACGCCTTAGTGTTCATCTCCCCAAAAAACCACACGATACCCCGCGGTATCAATGGCAATCCGCGCGCCCCAGGGCGATTGCCCGAACGTCCAAGTTGCGTCATCGCGCCACGGCGACCCAAACACTCCGTCATGCCAGGCCTCAAGCCTGGCATCCACGGCATCCAAGCGACACCGGCCATTGCTGTGAAGCGCGGACGTACAATGCAACAGCCCGGCAGCCGGCACGAGCGTTTACTTGGGCACCGGATCGCTTCAATAACGCGGTGATCGCATCCGACTGCGTGCCGTCCAGCCCGACACTGGCCGGGTCGGCCCGCGACAGTTCCGTGGCGGCGGCGGAATGTGGCAGAACCCAGCATGACCGTGTCGAGCAGTAGGCGTCTCACGTTGCTTATCTCCCAGCCGGCGCTCTTGGGGGTGCCGTGTGCCCGTAGGGCGCCGCGAACACGGTCGTAGCCGCAAGCACGCCGGCAGCAGAGACCGTAACAGATCAATGTTGGTGGTGCCGCAGGAACTCCGGCCTCGGTGAGCAACCGAGTGCGATCCCATCCCGGACCATCACGGTCTCTTTGGACACGCCTTAAAGCCGACAGTTCGGGACGATGGTCTACCGGCGGCTAAGCGCCAATCTCGGCCATTGAACGCCTTTGGGGACGTGCTCCGAAGCGGTCATGCCAAGCCTGCGGCGTCGCCTGATCTAAGCAGGCATTGAGCGGCCGTCCTCCTCGCCGCTCCCCGAGCCGCGAGCTTCTCTTCTTCGGTCCAGACTTTGCGTTCGCGCGGTTTCTGCGGCGCGATTTCCTTGACCGGTGCACCGCCCAGCACGGGTGGGCGCATGGTTGAGTTCCGTGCCGCTTCCGAATGCCACTGGTGATCGGCTTGAACGGTCAGGGCGCAACCGATTTCCCGCTCCACGTCGCGCAGCCAGGCACGTTGCTCGGCATCGCAGAACGTGATGGCGCAGCCACTGCGCCCGGCGCGGCCGGTGCGGCCGATGCGGTGGACATAGCTTTCCGGCACGCTCGGCAGATCATGGTTGAAAACATGCGTGACTGTGTCCACGTCGATGCCGCGCGCTGCGATATCCGTCGCCACGAGGACCTGCACGGTTCCGGTGCGGAAGGCGTCCAGCGCGCGCTCCCGCTGGCCCTGCGACTTGTTGCCGTGCAAAGCCTCGGCAGTAATGCCTGCCTCGACGATGAAGGCGCAGACGTCGTTGGCAATGCTCTTCTGCAGAGTGAAGACTACGACTTGGCCGATCCCCGGCGTCCGCAGCTGGGCAAGCAGCGCCGCCTTCTTGTCGGCCGCATCGAGGAACATGACCGACTGATCGATCCGGTCGACGGTGGTTGAGGGCGGGGCGATCTCGACCTTTGCCGGGTCGCGCAGGAGGCTCTCGGCCAGCGAAGCGATGGATTTCGGCATCGTCGCCGAAAACAGCAGGGTATGCCGATCCTTCGGCAGCGTTGCGACAATGCGCTCGATCGGCTTGGCGAAACCCATATCGAGCATCTGGTCGGCTTCATCCAGCACCAGCGCCTCGAGCTGTGACAAGTTGCACAGGCCCTGGTTAATCAGGTCCAGCAGCCGCCCCGGCGCGGCCACGATGATGTCCACTCCAGTCTTGAGCGCATTGACCTGGTGGAACTGACTGACGCCGCCGAAGATCGTTGTCACCCGGGGCTGCAGATGGCGACCAAAGGTCTCGAAAGCGTCGGCGATCTGAGAGACTAGTTCGCGCGTGGGCGCCAGGACCAGAACGCGGGCACCGCCCTTGGATGCCGAGCGGGGAGCCACGGCAAGGCGATGCAGCAGTGGCAACGCGAAGGCGGCAGTCTTGCCTGTGCCGGTCTGAGCCAAACCTAGCAGGTCGCGGCCCTCCAGCAGCATCGGGATCGATTGGGCCTGGATGGCGGTAGGGTTGGCATAGCCTTTCTCGTCGAGTGCGCGCAGCAGGGGCGTGGCCAGGGAGAGATCGGCGAAGGTCATGGGCATGGTTAAGCGGCGCCTCCGGCGCTGAGTAGGGCTGCGCCTAAGCGGGCTTCGTTGGTTCGGACCGCAGGCTTTTTATGAGTGATGCTGCACTGCGTCAACGCGCAGAGATTTTGCCGGAGCGGTGCTCCACCATCCACCCGCGCCCGTCGCAGCCCCTGTCCACCCTATTGTCCCCGTGAGAGAAGTCTGTCGTTTTCGGATGCTTGCCATAGTCGAAGGGGAGGATGAACTCGGTGCCATCCGGCCCCAGCCCTTGCAGCGAGTGTGGCAGCCCCGGCGGAAAGTACCACAAGCCACGCAGATCGACGTCGTGACCTGCGGGCGGTCGGCGGTCGGCTTCGTCCAACACTGTGACCCTGGTTGTGCTGTTCGTGACAGGGCCCACTCGGCCGCTTGTTGTGGGTCGCCTCTCCAGACCGGACAGGCTGCTTTCGGCCAATTCACGACCATGTGTGAGTGCTAGCTATTTGGGTTCCCCCCTGAGGCAGACGAACCGCCCTCCATCAACCGCCACCCACAACAACCCTCACCGCCCCGCCACCGCCCGGTCCGTGCTCAAACTCCCACCCCCCGTCAAAATCGAAGGCCCTCCCGGCAACGCCCGCACCGCCGCGTTCACCCCCAGCAGCGGAAACAACAACTCCGCCGTCCGGTAACACTCCTCCAGATGCGGAAACCCGCTCCCGATCACCAGATCGATCCCCAACGCCTGATACTCGCGGATCCGAGCCGTCACACTCGCCGGCGACCCCACCAACGCCGTGCCCGCCCCGCCACGGATCAACCCCACCCCCGCCCACAGATTCGGCCCCACCACCAACCGGTCCCGCGAGCCGCCGTGCAGCGACATCATGCGTTTCTGCCCCTCGCTGTCCGACCCGGCGGCGAGCTTGGCCTGCGCGCTGGCGATCGTCTCGTCCGACAGATGGCTGATCAGCCCGTCCGCCGCCGCCCACGCCGCCTCCTCCGTCTCCCGCACGATGAAGTGCAGCCGGATGCCGTAGCGAAGCGTCCGCCCGAGCAACGCGGCCCGGCGCCGCACATCGCCGATCTTCTCGGCCACCATGGCCGGCGGCTCGCCCCAGGTCAGGTACACGTCGCACTGCTCGGCCGCCAGCTGGCGAGCCGGCGCCGAGGAACCACCGAAAAACAGCGGCGGATGCGGTGACTGCACCGGCGGGAACACCAGGCTGCCGCCGCGGCTGGACAAGTGCTTGCCCGCGAACTGCACGGTGTCGCCGCGCATGAACCCGCGGAAGATCTGCAGGAACTCGGCCGCCTGCTCGTAGCGCTCGTCATGCCCCAGCGTGATGCCGTCGCCGGCCAGATCCCCCGGGGTTCCGCCGGCCACCACGTTCAGCAGCAGCCGCCCATCCGTCGCGCGGTCGAACGTGGCGGCTTGCCGCGCCGCCTCGCCGGGGATGGTGGCGCCGGGCCGCAGGGCGACCAGGTAGCGCAGCCGCTCGGTGAACGGCGCCACCGTGGCGGCGGTGATCCACGCATCCTCGCAGCCCCGCCCCGTCGGCAGCAGCACGCCGCCATAGCCCAGCTGGTCCGCCGCCTGCGCGATCTGGCGGAGGTAGCGGATGCCGCCCGGCCGCGCCCCCTGCGCCGAGCCGAGGTAGCGGCCGTCGCCGCCAGTGGGCAGGAACCAGAAGAAGTCGAGCTTGGCCGGGCTGCCATGGGGCTGGTCCGGCAGCCTGCGCCCCATTTCGGCGTTCATGCGCAATCCTCCTGGCAAGCGCCGATCATCGCGCATCGGGGCAAGGGGCAGCAACAGGATGGTGCGGCAAAGTTCGGCGCCGGCCTGGCACGATCGCGTCCCTGCGCCGAGTGATTGCAGTATCTTCTTCCCCCAAACCCATGGTGGAACGGCGTCATGTCCGCGACCAGCGCTCCCCTGCCCCGCGACCTGCTGCCCCTGCCGGGCTTCCCACCGGACTCCGTGCCCTATGCGCTGCGCACGACGCTCTCCTTGCTGCTCGCCTACGGCGTATCGTTCTCCCTCCAGCTCGACACGGCGTCCAGCGCCGGGCTGTGCGTGGCGATCGTGGCGCAGCCCTCGCCGGGGATGGCGCTGTCCAAGGCTGTCTACCGCACCGCGGGGACGGTGCTGGGCGGCGCGGTGGCGCTCGGCTTCATCGCCGCCTTCCCGCAAGACCGCACGATGCTGCTGCTGTGCTTCACGCTGTTCCTCGGCGCCTGCACCTTCGTCGCCGCCCTGCTGCGGGATTTCCGCTCCTACGGCGCCGTGCTGTGCGGCTACACCGTCGGTATCATCGCCGTGAGCGGGATCGACGCCCCGGACGGCGCGCTGCTGGCGACGCTGAACCGGGTGGCGGCGATCCTGATCGGCATCGTTTCCGTGGCGCTGGTCAACACGCTGCTGGCCCGCCCGGTCGCGTTCGACACGCTGTCGGCGGCGCTGGAGCGGCACCTGGCAGCCGTCACCACCCTGGCGCTGGACACGCTGCAGGGGCGGAGCGCGCCCACCATGGGCACCAGCATCGCCGCAGGCGCCCATATCCTCGAACTGCGGACCCAGGCGGTCTACGCCGCCGCCGAAACCGCCGGCGGCACGGCGCGGCGGCAAGGGGCGGTGGCCGCGATCGCCGGCCTGCTCGGGATGTTATCTGCGTGCCGGGCCCTCGCCGCCGAGCCGGCTGACCCGGCGGCGGCAGACACGCTGCGAGAGGCTGCCGGCGCCCTGCGATCCGGCGCCGCGCTGCCAACCGGCCCAGCCCCGCGCAGCCCGGCAGCCATCTTCTTCGCCGAGCGCGCGGCCGAGTTGCTGGCCCACCACGCCATGGCCGTGGACGGCCTGCGCGTGCTGGAACACGGCGGCCGCATACAGCATGCAGTGCGGTTGCGCGTGCACTACGACGGGGTCGGGGCGGCGCTGAGCGCGTTCCGCACCGTGTTCGCCGTGGTCTCGGGTAGCCTGTTTTGCATCCTGGCCGGTTGGCCCGGCGCCACGGGGCTGCTGGTGCAGCAGGCGGCGTTCACCGCCCTGCTCGGCATGTCGCCGCAACCCTCGGCGGCGGGCGAGGCGCTGGGATGGTCCCTGGGTCCCGCCGCCTTCGCCGCCTGGCTGGTCGGCTACGTGTGGCTGCCGTCCACCTCGGGCTTCGTGCCGTTCTCGCTGGCCGTGGGGCTGGCCGCGTTCATCTTCGCCCTCGCCGGCCGGCACCCGTCGCTGCAGCGGTTCGGCGCCGGGTTCATGCTGTATTTCACCCTGCTGCTCGCCCCATCCAACGTGCAGGTGTTCGACCTGAGCGCCTTCGGCAACAACGTGATGGTCCAGATCATGGCGGTGGCGTTCATGATCCTGGCCTTCCGCCTGATCCTGCCCGTCTCCCGCCAACGCCGCCTACTACGGATCGCCGACGCCATCGCCAGCGACCTGGAGCGCACATTGCAGCGCGGCCGGACGTTGCACGAAGCGTCGACGGACTTGCTGGAGTACGACCGGATGGCACAGGCACTGACCTGGGCCGGGCGGCGCACGCCGGCGCGAATGGCAGTGCTGGACCGGATGGGCGCGATGATCGACCTGGACCTGGAGCTGCGGCGCGCTTGGTCCGGCCTGCTGCGGCCGGCGCTGAGCGGCCCCGCCGTCGCCGAGGCGCGCGCCGCCCTGCTATCGGCCGACCCGGCGCGGCTGGACCAGGCAGCATCGTCGCTCATGGCGGTTGACGGCGACGCGGGCCAGGCCGTGTCCGGCCTGCACGCCGCGGCGCGCATGGTACGGCAGCAGCTTCCCGCGTTGCGGCATTACGCGCTAGTACACTGAACATGTGGCGTGAAACCAACCTTGCCGGCGTGCTGATCTCACCGCTGGTGGTCTATCTCGCGGCGGCGTTGATCGTATGGCTGCCGGTCCGCTTCCTGTTCGAGCGTCTGCGGCTGGACCGCTGGACATACAACCCCCCGCTGGCCGAGGCGGCGTTGTACGTCGGCATCCTGGGCGCGCTCGTGGTGCTGCTGTGAGGGCCCGCCGATGACGTTCAGCGGCTCCCGCCGCGCACTCCGCGTGCTGGTCACGATGCTGCTGGTCACGGTGGCGCTGGTTGCCGGGTTCGCCGTCTGGACCCACTACGTGACCGGCCCGTGGACGCGGGACGGCCAGGTGATCGCCGACGTGGTGAACATCGCACCGGAAGTGTCCGGCCGCATCACGCGCCTGAACGTCACCGACAACCAACAGGTGAAGCGCGGCGACGTGCTTTACGAGATCGACCCGGTGGACTACCAGGTCGCCGTCGCCTCGGCGCAGGCCAACGTCAACAGCAAGCTCGCAGATATGAAGCTGAAGCGCACGGAGGCGACCCGGCGCTCAAGCCTGACGACGCTATCCACCTCGCAGGAGGAGCTGCAGAGCTACCAGAGTGGCTCGGAGGAGGCGGCGGCAGCCTATGCCGGGGCGCTGGCCGATCTGAGCCAGGCGCAGGTGAACCAGGACCGCACCCACGTGCTGTCACCGGTCAACGGCTACGTGACCAATCTGCTTCTGCGGGAGGGCGACTACGCCACCAAGGGCGCCCGCAACGTGACGGTGCTGGACAGCGACAGCTTCTGGGTGGCGGGATTTTTCGAGGAGACCAAGCTATCCAACATCCATGTCGGGGACCCGGCCCTGGCCGTGCTGATGGGCTACAAAGCGCCGTTGCGCGGCCACGTGGAGAGCATCGCGCGCGGCATCAACACGCCGAACACAGACCCGGGCTCGCTCGGCCTGGCCACCGTCAATCCCGTGTTCACCTGGGTGCGACTGGCGCAGCGCATCCCCGTGCGCATGCATATCGACTCGGTGCCCGACAGCGTGCACCTGGCCGCCGGCATGACGGCCACGGTCACCGTCGGTCCGGACGCGGCCCCGGACTCGCCGCACGGCCTGATCTCGCGGATCGTCTCGGGCGGCGGTTGAGGCCGTCCTCAGTGCTCCACCCGCGACCGCTCCACGCCGCCGCCGGGCGCGGTCAGCCCCCGCTGCTGCGCGCATCGATGCGCCGCGTCCACCTTGGCAAATTTCAGCTCGTCTTCGTGCTGCCGGGCGAAGGTGTCGCTGCCGGCGGTCTTCATCAGCAGGTCCTTCACCCGCGGGTCGGCATAGACCTGCGCCTCGCATTGCGCGGGGTAGTCGGCCACCGGGGCCTGGTCCAGCCGGACTGGCCCGCACCCGGCGGCCAGCAGGGCCACAGCCAGCGCCTGGAGCCTCATGCCGCGATCCAGTCTTCGATTAACCGCCGGGCGATGCTGTCCGCGCGTGGCAGGGCGAAGCCGTGCGGTTCCGGATCCCGCATCTGCGCCTTGCTGAACCAGCGCGCGTCCACCAGCTCATTCGTGTCGAGAATGATCTCCTCCGTCAGCCCGTCGGCGTAGAAGCCGAGCATGATGCTGCCCGGGAACGGCCAGGGCTGGCTACTATGGTAGCGCACGCGCCCGACGACCACGCCCGACTCCTCCAGCACCTCGCGCGCCACCG
>CAXSEK010000019.1:0-13074 GCA_964235625.1 uncultured Acetobacteraceae bacterium | reverse complement strand
CGTGGAGGTCGCCTCGTCGCGGCAGTGGATCATCCTCTCGCTCGGCAACCAGGAGACCAGCGAGGCCTGGCTGATCCCGGCCGCCGACCCGGCCGCCCCGCCGCGCCTGGTAGCCACGCGGGAGACGGGGGTGCGCTACAGCATCGACCACTGGGGTGACCGCTTTGTCCTCCGCACCAACGCCGGCGGCGCGCTGGATTACAAGCTGGTCACGGCACCCGAAGCCGACCCGTCCAGCGCAGCCTGGCAGGACCTGGTGCCGCACCGTCCAGGCCGGTACGTCACCGGTTTCGCCCTGTTCGCCGGCCACCTGGTGCATGTCGAACGGGTGGACGCGCTCGACCGCATCGTGATCACCGACCGGGCGACCGGCGAGGCCCGGCCACTTGCGGTCGAGGAGGAAGCGTACTGCCTGTCGCTGGTCGGCGGCTACGAATACGACACCACTGTGCTGCGCTACGCCTATGACAGCCCACGCGAACCGCGCCAGGTGTTCGACCACGACATGGCGACCGGCGAGCGCGCGCTGCGCAAGACGCAGGATATCCCGTCCGGCCACGACCCTGCCGCCTATATTGTGCGCCGGCTGCAGGCGACGGCGAATGACGGCGCCACCGTCCCGATCACCGTGCTGGCCCGGCGCGACGCGTTCGAGGCGGGTGCCTGCCCGGTGCTGCTCTACGGCTATGGCGCCTACGGCCATTCCACGATGCCGCATTTCTCGATCCAGACGCTCAACCTGGTCGATCGCGGCTGGATCTGGGCCACGGCGCATGTCCGCGGCGGATCCGAAAAAGGCTGGGGCTGGTTCCTCGACGGGCGCGGCCCGGCCAAGCCGAACACCTTCTCGGATTTCATCGCCTGCGCCGACCACATGGTCGCGGCCGGGCATGCGCGGGCGGGACGGATCGTGGCCTATGGCGGATCGGCGGGCGGGCTGCTGGCCGGCGCGGTTCTGAACATGAGGCCTGAGCTATGGGCCGGGGTCGCGGCGGCGGTGCCGTTCGTCGACGTGCTGAACACGATGTCGGACACGAGCCTGCCGCTGACCCCGCCGGAGTGGCCGGAGTGGGGCAACCCGCTGACCGACGACGCCGCCTACGACGTGATCGCCAGCTACTCGCCCTACGACCAGGTCACCGCCCAGCCCTACCCGCCGGTGCTCGCGCTGGGTGGCCTGTCGGATCCGCGGGTGACCTATTGGGAACCGGCGAAGTGGGTGGTCAAGCTGCGCGCCCACACCACGGCCCCGGCGCCGGTCCTGCTGCGGATCAACATGACCGCCGGGCATGGCGGGCGGTCCGGCCGCTACGAATATCTGCGCGAGCCGGCCCTGATCCACGCCTTCGCGCTGTGGGCCATGCAGCGCGCGGGCGCTACGGGGTGACGGCCCGGAACGCTGCGTACTCCCGGACCCGGCGCGGATACTTCACCCAGGCGGACGTGCCCTCGTAGCGCGCGAATGCAGGCACCGTCTGCGGCGGGGCCAGGCTGAGGATCTTGGGGGACGCCTCGACCGCCGCCCGGGCGCTGTCGAGCCACCCGGCCGGCAGGTGGGAGGTCGCGGTCAGGTGCGGCGGAGCTGGGAGGGTGCCGTCGCGCATGGCACGGCGGATGACCCGGACGGGGACGCCGAGATGGCGTGCCGCTTCGGCGAGGCCGGGGGTGGACGTGTCGCTCATGGCAGTGATCCGGATGGGTGCAGCGCCCTTCCACCATCCCGCGGCGCCGAGGGCAAGGGCTGCCGCGCAACTCACCGCCGTCGGCCGAGTCGCTCGCCGTCATTGCGCCGATGCCCTATCGTGTCGGGACTACTCCCGGGAGGTTCCTGCATGCCCCGCGCCCTTCTCGCCCTTCTCGCCCTGCTCGCCGCCCTGCCCGCCATCAGCCAGGCCGCCGCACAGACCAAGGTGGTATTCGGCACCGACTGGCTGGCCGAGGCCGAGCATGGCGGTTTCTACCAGGCCCTTGCCCTCGGCCTGTATAAGAAGCACGGGCTGGACGTGACGATCCGCATGGGCGGGCCGCAGACCAACCCGCCGCAGCAGGTCGCGGCCGGGCTGGTGGACGTCCAACTCTCCTCCGGCAGCTTCGCCGCCATGGCGATGGCGCAGCAGGGGATCCCCGTGCTGGCCGTTGCCGCCTTCTTCCAGAAGGACCCGGAGGTGCTGATCGCCCATCCAGGCACCGGGTCCGACACGATCGCGCAGATGAAGGGCAAGCCGATCATGCTCTCCGCCGCCAACCGCACGGGCAGCTGGCTGTTCCTCAAGGCCCGCTTCGGCTTCAGCGACAGCCAGATACGGCCGTACAACTTCTCCATTGCCCCCTTCCTGGCTGATCCAGGCGCGATCGAGATGGGGTTCGTCTCCTCCGAGCCCTACCAGATCAAGCAGGCCGCCGGGTTCGAGCCCGTGGTGAACCTGCTCGCCGATAACGGCTACGACGGCTACTCGACCGTCATCCTGGCCCAGTCCCGCATCGTGCAGCAGAAGCCGGAAGTGCTGCGCGCCTTCATCGAGGCCTCCATCGAGGGCTGGCGCAGCTACCTGGACGACCCGGCGCCCGGCGACGCGCTGATCCGCCACGATAATCCGGACATCACACAGGACGTGCTGGACAACTCGGTGCGGGTGATGAAGCGCGACGGCATCGTCGATTCCGGCGACAGCAAGACGCTCGGGCTGGGCGCCATGACGGACGCGCGGTGGAAGGGCTTCTTCGACACCATGGTGCAGGCGGGGCTCTACAAGCCAGAATTGGACTATCACAAGGCGTACACGCTGCAGTTCGTGGACCAGCGCTACGGGATGGCGCCGCAATAGCGGGCATGCTGCGCCTGGACGGCGTCGGCAAGGCGTTCGCGAACGGCACGGTTGCGCTGGACGGCATGAGCCTGGCCGTGCAGCCCGGCGAGTTCGTCAGCCTGCTGGGCCCGTCTGGCTGCGGCAAATCGACCGCGTTGCGCCTAATCGCCGGGCTCACGGCCCCCAGCGCCGGCACCGTGGCGTGGGAGGGCGGCCCGACACGCCTGGGCTTCGTGTTCCAGGAGCCGACGCTGATGCCCTGGCGCACAGTGTCGGGCAACGTGCGCCTGCCGTTGCAGATGGCCGGCCTCTCCCGCCGCACGGCCGAACCCACCGTCGCCGAGGCGCTGGCCCGCGTGGGGCTGACCGGGTTCGAGCGTGCCTACCCGCGGCAACTCTCGGGCGGCATGCGCATGCGCGTCTCCATCGCCCGCGCGATCGCGACCCGGCCCGGCGTGCTGCTGATGGACGAGCCGTTCGCGGCGCTGGACGAGATCACTCGGGGGCGGCTGAACGACGACCTGCTGGCGCTGTGGCGGGAGGGCGGGCTGACGGTGATCTTCGTCACCCACAGCGTGTACGAGTCGGTCTACCTCTCCAGCCGCATCGTGGTCATGGCGCCGCGGCCCGGGCGGGTGGTGGCGGACATCGCGGTGCAGCCGCCGGTGGCGCGGGACGAGGCGTATCGCACCGCGCCGGGCTACATCGCCGACTGCCGCACGGTTTCCGCGGCGCTGAAGCGGGCGATGGCGAATGCATAGGGCCTGGCTCGCCGCGCTGCCGCTGGCCGTCGGCGCCGCCGTGCTGCTGGGGTGGGAGGCCGTGGTGCTCTGGAACGACATCCCGCCCTACATCCTGCCCGGCCCGCTGGCGGTCGCGGCGGCGCTGGTGGCGGATTGGGGCACGCTCTCCGGCTCGCTGCTGGTGACGCTGCAGGTGACGGGGCTGGCCCTGGCGGCGGCGGTGATCGGCGGCGGCGGGCTGGCGGTGCTGTTCGCGCAATCCCGCTGGGTGGCGGCGAGCCTGTTCCCCTACGCCGTGATCCTGCAGGTGACGCCGATCGTGGCGATCGCGCCGCTGATCCTGATCTATGTGCGCAACACGGAGTTGGCGCTGCTGATCTGCGCCTGGCTGGTGGCGTTCTTCCCCATCCTGTCCAACACCACGCTCGGGCTGAACTCGGTCGATCCGAACATGCTCGACCTGATGCGGCTGTATCGGGCGCGGCGGGGCCAGGTGCTATGGTACCTCCGTATGCCAGCGGCGATGCCGTATTTCCTGGCCGGCCTGCGGATCGCCGGCGGGCTCAGCCTGATCGGCGCCGTGGTGGCGGAGTTCACCGCCGGCACCGCCACGGCGGGGACGGGGCTGGCCTACCGCATCCTGGAAAGCGGCTACCGCCTCGACATCCCCCGCATGTACGCGGCGCTGGTGCTGCTGTCGCTGAGCGGGATCGCGATCTACGCCGTGCTGAGCGGCATCACATGGCTGGTGCTGCACCGCTGGCACGAGAGTGCGCTGGGCAGGGAGCGTTGAGAAGACTGGAGCTCTGCGACCAAACCTTCGTGCGCGTGTTGGTAGGACGCCAAAGCGCGTCCCACCCTACGACTTGGAACCGCTCGCTAGATCGTTCGCCCGCCATCCACCGGCAGCACCACCCCTGTCACGAACGCCGCCTCGTCCGAAGCCAGCCATAGCGCCGCCGCCGCGATGTCCGCCGGTGTGGACATGCGGCCCAGCGGGATCGTGGCCATGAACTTGGCGCGGTTCTCCGGCGTGTCCGGCACGCCCATGAATTGCTCCAGCAGCCCCGTGGCCCCGATCACCGGCGCAATGCAGTTCACCCGGATCTTGTGTCCCGCCAACTCGTTCGCGAGCGCCGAGGACACCAGGTTCACGGCACCCTTGCTCGCGTTGTACCACGCGAGCCCCGGACGGGGCCGGATGCCGCCGGTTGAGCCGATGTTGATCATTGCACCACCGGCGGCTCGCATCGCCGGCACCACCGCGCCGATCATGTGGAAGATCGATTTCACGTTGATTGCGAATACCCGGTCGAACTCGTCCTCCGTCGTGTCCAGCAAGGGCTGGTTGCGGTAGCTCCACCCGGCGTTGTTCACCACCACGTCCAGCCGGCCGCCATGCTGCAGTGCCGCGGCGACCGCACGGTCGATGTCAGCGCGGCTCGTCACGTCCCCCTGCACGGCCAGCGCCGCCGGGCCGATCGCGGCGGCAACCGCCTCGGCCGCCGCACCGTTCAGGTCCATCAGGACGATCTTGGCACCTTCCCGGGCATACACGCGGGCGATCTCGGCCCCGAATCCGGAACCGGCACCTGTCACCAATGTGGATTTGCCATGCAAACGCATCGTCCGCCTCCCTTGCTTTACCGACAGCTAACAGCCTGCCGTGCCGTGTTGGCAACCAAGGGGCGCGAAAGGTTCGCTTGACCAACGTCACTGCCACACCACTCTGGTGTCGGCGGTCATGATGGTTGCCGGGTCGGGATAATCGATGGTTGCCATGAATCGTACCCCAGCAGTCGAGGATCGAACCGGTGCCGCGGCAGCGCCGAACTCGGCAGGCTGCATCCAGGAGCTGCAGGCAGAATTGCTCCTCTCGGAACGAATGCGGCGGGAAGCACTGGACGAGATCACCACCACCAGTGCCGAGCTATCTGCCAGAAATGCGGACCAGCAGAACCTCAATGAGGAGCTGCGGTCCGCGAACGAGGAGCTGGAGGCCTCCGAAGGGGAGCTGCAGGCGCTGAACGGTGAGCTGGCGCATCGGGTGGACGAACTCGCACAAGCCAACTCCGACATGCGAAGCGTGATCGACAGCACGCGGATCGCGATCGTGTTCCTGGATGAGGCATTGCGGATCCGCAGCTTCACTCCGGCAGTGCAGGACGTGCTGAACGTGCAGGAAGCCGACCGCGGCCGCCCGGTCACCGACCTGGCGCTGCAGATCGGCTACACGGGCCTGGCCAGCGACGCCCATCGCGTCCTCCGCACGCACGAGGTGCTGGAACGGCGGGCCGCGCACAGACTCAGCGGCGCGCAATACCTGATCCGGCTGTTGCCGTATCGTGGCGTTGGCGAGATTGTCGCCGGCGTTGTCGTCACCTTCCTGGATGTCACCGCGACCGTGCAGGCGGAGCAGGCGCTGCGGGCGAGCGATGAACGGTTCCGCCGGATGGCGGCAGCGGTGCCGGCTTTGCTGTTCATCGCCGGGCCAGCCCGGGCGTGGGAATACGTGAACCCGCCCTTCTACGCCCTGACCGGCCAACCGGACGGGTCGGCCCTCGGCCAGGGTTGGTCCGCCGCCCTGCATCCGGAGGATATCGAGGCGACCGGCACCTTTTGGCAGCGGGCCCACGGGGCCGCGAGCACGCTTGAGCACGAGGCGAGGCTGCGTCGGGCCGATAGCAGCTGGTGCTGGTTCCTGATCCGCGCCGTACCGCAACTGGATCCGGCAGGCCGCGTGATCCGTTGGTATGGCTCCTGCACCGACATCGATGAGCGGCGCCGGGCGGAGAAGCGTCAGGGTGCGCTGCTGGCTGAGTTGCAGCACCGGATCAAGAACATCCTGGCCGTCGTCCGCTCGGTGCTGACGCGAACGCTGGAGTCCAGCACCGATCTGGACCATTTTGCCGGCCACCTTGCCGGCCGCATCGGCGCGTTGGCCCGGACCCAGGGCGTTTCGGCCCGCACCGCAGAGGGTTTCGTCATGTTGGAGGACATCGTCTACCAGGAGCTAGCGGCCCATGGCGGCCAGGATGAGCGTCAGGTCAAGGTCGAAGGTCCGCCGGTGCCACTGCCGGGCAAGACCGCCGATTCGATCGGGTTGGCGATCCACGAACTCGCGACCAACGCCATCAAGTACGGAGCGTTGGCCGTGGCGACGGGCCGGGTCAACGTCCGCTGGCGCGTCGAACAGGACGAGAACATCCGACGGCTATCGATGGAGTGGCAGGAGACCGGCGTGCCCCTGACCGACTTGCAGCCCAAGCGGCGCGGCTTCGGCCGCGAACTGATCGAGCAAGGCCTGCCTTACGAGCTCGGCGCCACGACCACGATGCAGTTCCGGCCTGGTGGCCTGTGCTGTGCCATCGAATTCAGCCTGACGGACCAGCCAGGCAGTCCATCCCAAACGGTATCACTGGAATGAAACTTCTGCCGCTCAAAGGCCTGGACATACTGGTGGTGGAAGACCATTACTTCATTGCAACCGAGTTGTCTGGCGTGCTCCAGGGGCTCGGAGCCGCCGTGATCGGGCCGGTCTCTCGCTTGCCGCTCGACCGATCCATCGCATGTCGCCGGATCGACGTGGCACTGCTCGATGTCCAGTTGACCGTTGGAACCAGCTTGTCGCTGGCCGACGAGCTGGCGTGCCGTGGGATCCCCGTGGCATTCATCACCGGCTATGGCTCCGATGTGCTGCCTTTGCCGTATCGTGACTTGCTACGCCTCGATAAACCGGTGGACCGTGATCAATTAGCGATTGCCGTGCTGCGTCTCGCCGGACGAATGCAAGGAGTCGCCGCATGAACCACCCCCTCTCAGCCTATGGCGACGCCCGGCACGACAATGCCGTGATGCTTCGTTTCTCCGGCCTTGCGCGGTTGTCCGCCGCCGAGAGCGACATCCTGCGGGACCTGCCCAACACGGCACGGCATCACCCCGCACAGTCCGAGCTCTGCGTCGAGGGCCGCGTGCAGCCGCCCCAGATGTTGCTGGCCGGATGGGCCTGCCAGCAGCGCATCCTGGGCGATGGCCGCCGGCAGATCGTCCGCTTCCTGCTGCCCGGCGACGCGGTCGGTTCGCTCAACTGGCCAACCCTCCCTGCGACCAGCGCCTCGATGGCGCTCACCCAAGTGGTGGTCGCGGACGCCCGCCCCCTGCTCCGCTCCGGTGACGAGAACGGCCCGCCGCATACGGGCCTGGCCGAAGCCGTGGCACTCATGTCCAACGCCGACGAGATGAACATGCGCGACCAGGTGGTCCGGCTTGGCCGGCAGACCGCTTACGAGCGGCTGGTGCACCTGGTCCTGGAGTTCCACCACCGGCTGCAGGCGATCGGAATGGTGGATGGGGACAGCTTCTCCTTGCCGCTGACGCAGGAACTCCTGGCCGACGCGCTCGGGCTGAGCGTGGTGCACATCAACCGCACCCTGCAACAGGTCCGCCGCGACCGGCTGCTGGACATGCGCGGTGGCCGGGTAACGTTGCGGCAGCTGGATCTGATGCGCGCCATGGCCGACTGGGTCGCGCCGGCCGCCTGACTCGAGGGGCGCTGCCAATCCAGCATGCAGCATCGCGTCATCATGCTACGATATGTGATCTGGGCGGCGCTGCTTGCCGCCGCCCCGTCGCGCGCCGCGCCCCCGCCCGCGATCGACCTGCCGTCCCTGTCTGCCGCCGCGGCCAAGCGCTTCCCGCAACCGGTCCGCGTGGGGGACTTACTGGGGAAGGACGTGCTGAAGCCGGTCGAGAGCCAGCCTGTGCTCGGCCACGTGGCCGCGGTGATCCATCGGCCGGATGGCGGGCTGGACCTGATCATCCACTATGGCGGCCTGTTCGGACTTGGCAGCCACCCGATCGCCGTCCCGGCCGAGGCCATCGCGCTGATCGGCTCCTCCGTCGCCGCCGTCGGCTTCACGCCGGAGCAGCTGGACCGTTTCCCCACCGTCCCATTCCCGCACGCCGGAACGCTGGGACCGAACGAGGAGATCAAGCTCGGCCTCGTCCGCCCGTTCCACTGACGGGCTGGTCAACGACCCAACGGCCCGGCGGCGCATCCGCTGGGTGAAGCAGAGCGGCCGCGTGGTCGACAGCAGCACCGTTTTCGGCGCTGCAGCGGGCGCGTCCGCCGCTCAATACGTCGAGCGGCCGCCGGTGATGTCGAACACGCCGCCGGTCGAGAACGAGCAGTCCCCGCTCATCAGCCACGCCGCGAGCGCCGCGATCTCCGCCACCTGCACGAACCGCCCCATTGGGATCTTGCCCAGCATGTAGGCGATCTGCGCCTCCGTCATCTGGTCGAACAGCTCCGTCTTCGCCGCTGCCGGGGTGATGCAGTTCACCAGCACCCCACGCCCGGCCAGCTCCTTGCCCAGCGACTTGGTCAACGCGATCAGCCCGGCCTTGGACGCGCTGTAATGCGACGCGTTCGGGTTGCCCTCCTTGCCCGCCACGCTGGCGATGTTCACCACCCGGCCATAGCCGCGCGCCACCATGCCCGGCAGCACCGCCGAGCAGACCAGGAACGGGGCGATCAGGTTGATGTCCACCACACGCCGCCACTCGGCGCTGGGCAGCTCCCAGGTGGGCGCGTTGCCGCCGGTGATGCCGGCGTTGTTCACCAGGATGTCGACCCGGCCATGCGCCGCCTCCGTCGCAGCAGTGGCGGCCCGCACGGCGGCCTCGTCCGTCAGGTCCACCGTATGCGCCGTGGCGCCGGGCAGGGCTGCGGCGGCTTCCTCTAGCCGCTTCGTGTCCACGTCCCACAGGGCCACCACCGCCCCCGACGCCACGGCACGCTCCGCGATCGCGAGCCCGATCCCGCGCGCCCCACCGGTGACCACCGCCACCCGGCCCTGCAAGTCGATCTGGTTCATCTGTCACTCCCCCCGCAACCGGCCCCTTCGCCGGGGCGTTCGGTATCGCAGTCGATCCAGGAGGAAGCTATGGCCGTATATTCCGACCGCATAGACGTGTCCGCACCCGCCGACGCGGTTTTCACCTTCGTGTCCGACATCGAGAACCTGCCGAAATACCTGCCGACCGTCCACCACGCGCACCCGCAGCAAGGCGAGCGCGTCGAAGTGGAGGGGGCTGCCAACGGCCATCCCTACAACTCGGACGGCTGGTTCAAGGTAGACGAGGCCGGCCGCAACATGACCTGGGGGTCTGACGGCGAGAACGACTACTCCGGCAAGATGGCAGTGACAGGCGACGCTAGCCGCGCGCAGGTCGAGTGCTCGTTGAAGTTCACGCCCAGCGCCGACATGAAGGAGTCGATGGACAAGAACCAGGGCGGCCCAAGTGCAGCCATGACGGATGGTCTGCGCGCCTCCCTGCAGAGCATCAAGCAGATTTGCGAAGGCACGGGCGGCAAGCAGCCAAGCACCGCGGACTAATACAGCGCCCCAAAGAACGACTGCAATGCCGCCACACTGATGTGGTGGTGTGCGTTTGGGGATACGCTGGAGCCAGAGGCGCTCGTGGCGCCATCTGGCGGGGGCTGTCGAGCATCGGAGCGGAGCGGCCTCGTCGGCCGTTGCGTCGCCGATATGCATGCATCCCACCAGTCGCAGCATTGCTATGGCAATAATGTCTCTGCTGTTAGGACACTGGCTTCACTGCCGCTAGGAAGCCCGGCTTTTCCAGGACTTGGTCGATCGCCTCCGACATTGCTCGCAAACCTAGTGCGTTCAGGTCGCTTACTTTCGACCCGAACACGTAGCCACTGCTGCGGCTCACATCGGCGGAGTCGCTATAGAGGATGCGGCCGGCCCCGTCCCGCAGTTCGATCCGAAACGCAGCATTTGCCGTGCGCACAATCGTCTGGTTGGCGCTGAGCTTGGTCACTTGGATGGCGAGGGTGTCGCGCCCCGGGGCGCCAAGCAGGTGGCGGGCGGACAAGGCCTGTTCGAACGCCGTCTTTACCTGGTCTGCAATAGGGGTTTTCGTCACGATCGTATCGACTGGGTTGCCCACTCCTCCTCGCACCGCACCGATGTAGGTCGGGTCTTTCTCGTCGCGTGCGTCGGTCGCCGTCACTGCCGCGATGGCGGGAACGCCGCTGGCAGTGGGCGGGACAAGGGGCGAGTAGGGAAGGTCCACCGCCGTCGTTGAACAAGCCGTGGCCGCTAGGGCCAGTAAGGCAGCAAGGTATTTCAATTCGCTCAGCTCCAGCACAGTCAAGCTGTTTACCGAGATGCGACAGCGCGATAAAGCCTTCATGATGTCAGCAAAACACGGTGCCCTTGTCACCGGCGGAGCGCAACGTTTGGGCCGTGCGGCCGCGCTTGCCCTGGCAAGGGAGGGCTACCCGGTCGCGGTTCATTGCCGCGCCAGCCAGGACGAAGCCGGGCAGTTGGTGGCGGAGATCCGGGCGGATGGCGGCCGGGCTGCCGTCGTCACCGCCGACCTTTGCCAGGAACCCGAAACAACGGCGCTCGTCGGGTCCGCCATCAGCGCCATCGGCCCGCTCGGCATCCTCATCAACAACGCCAGCACCTTCGAGCGCGACGAATGGGACACCGTGAGCCGCGCCAGTTGGGACGCCCATCTGGAGCCGAACCTGCGCGCGCCCTTCGTGCTCACACAGGCCTTCGCGCGCGCACTGCCCCCGGGTATCGATGGCAACGTGATCAACCTGCTGGATCAGCGCGTCTGGTCGCTGACGCCCCACTTCGTGTCCTACACCGTGTCCAAGGCTGGACTCTGGGCGCTGACCCAGTCCATGGCCCTGGCACTCGCCCCCCGTATCCGGGTCAATGCGATCGGGCCAGGCCCGGCCCTGCCGAGCCCCCGCCAGACGGCGGAGCAGTTCGCCCGTCAATGCGCAAGTACCCCGCTCGGCCGTGGCACCACCCCGGAAGAGGTCGGCCAGGCCGTGCTCGCCATCCTTGCCCTGCGCTCCATGACGGGCCAGATGGTCGCTCTCGACGGCGGCCAGCACATGCAATGGAGCCCCGCGGGGCACGGGAGCCTTGAGGAATGATCGACCCACCCCGCCTGGCCGGCAACGGCCTGCGCCACGTCTTCCTCCGAGATATGGTGCTGGCGGCATCTATCGGCGTCTACCCGCACGAGCACGCGGCACCGCAGCGCGTGCGCATCAATGTCGACCTGGGCGTGACCGAGGAGGGGCCATCCGGGCCGGCTTTCCCCGGCCTATCCCGCGCCGCCATCGGGCGGGACGAGTTGGGCCGCGTCGTGGATTACGAGCGCGTGGCACAGGCAGTGCGCGCCGTGGTGTCGGCCGGGCACGTCCAATTGGTAGAGACGTTGGCCGAACGGATAGCCGAAATCTGCCTGACAGACGACCGTGTGCAGGTCGCCCGGATCAGGGTCGAGAAGCTGGACGTGTTCCTCGACCTTGCCGCAGTCGGAGTGGAAATCGAACGGCGGCGCACAACTTGTCCACCTAGGGCGGTTGACTCCTAGTGATCTCAGGCCACTAACGGAATGTGCTAGTTCCGTGACGGCATCTCGGAGCGGAACACAGCAAGATCAAGGACTTAGGCAAAACGGTCATTTGTTGGGCAAATTGAGGAAAGTTGCGGAAATCTGTGGCGTCCGCTCTATTCATACATCTCTGCCCACAGACTTATCCCCAGGGTTAGTGGATTGTCCATGGACCGGTGATCGCTCCATAGGCACAGGATGAGCGACGTCGCTGTCATCCCGTCGGTCGGCGTCACCGCGATCGAACGCGCGCTCACGACCATGCCGACAAGCCCCGGCGTCTACCGGATGCTCGACCCGAAAGGAGAGGCGCTCTACGTCGGCAAGGCGCGCCACCTGAAGAAGCGGGTGACCAGCTACACCCAGATCGCCCGCCTGCCGGAACGCCTGCGCCTGATGGTGTCGCAGACCGCCAGCATGGAGATCGTCACCACCCATACCGAGGCCGAGGCCCTGCTGCTCGAGGCCAACCTCATCAAGCGGCTCAAGCCACGCTTCAACATCGTGCTGCGGGACGACAAGTCCTATCCCTGGCTGATGCTGACCGAGGAGAGCCCGTTCCCGCAGATCGCCAAGTTTCGCGGTACCCAGGTGAAGGGGCGCAGCTACTGGGGGCCGTTCGCCTCGGCGTGGGCGGTGAACCAGACCGTCGTCGCCATGGAGCGCGTGTTCCTGCTCCGCTCCTGCGCTGATACGGTGTTCCGGAACCGGTCCCGCCCCTGCCTGCTGCACCAGATCAAGCGCTGCAGTGCCCCCTGCGTCGGCCGTATCGGCCCGGAGGACTACGCCAAGCTGGTAGCGCAGGCCAAGGCGTTCCTCCAGGGCCGCGCCGCCGGGGTGCAGGCGGAACTGGCGGCGGAGATGGAAGCGGCCTCCGCCAAGCTCGAGTTTGAACGCGCCGCCGCCGCCCGAGACCGCATCCGCGCCCTGACCCACGTGCAGGGCACCGGCGTGATCAACCCTGCGAGCTTGGACGACGCCGACGTGATCGCCGCCTGGCAGACCGCCGGGCAGACCTGCGTGCAGGTGTTCTTCATCCGCGGCGGCCGCAACAACGGCAACCGCGCCTT